>JAHLWJ010000115.1 GCA_019057975.1 Promethearchaeota archaeon
TCTTCTTTATTTTGCATTCTTTCTATTGCGGTACCTAATTCCAACCCAATTGTAATTATTAATTCCATCTCTTCAGGTAATAGCGATCTAGTATCTTTAAAGACCATGTTTAATGAACCAATAATTTCAAACTTTGAGAATAAAGGAATTATTGCAGTAGAATTAACTTCTATTCCATCAAAAAATCTTTTAACAACTTCTGGAAAATTGTCATTAATAAGTGCTACTCCTTTAGTAAACACAAAATCATAAGGTTCTTCGTTAATATCCAATTCGCTATTCTGTAGGACAAAATAAGAAGGGAGTCCTTTATGTACTTTAATTCTTGCTACATTGTGAGATTTTTCTATTAAATAAATACTACATCCCTTAAGATCAAATAAATCAATAAAACTATCTCGTATCTTCGCTAACAAATCCGATAAGCTATTCGCTTGATTAGCTATACTTATGATTTTATTCAAGATGTCAGTCTTTTTAACTTGTTCCTTAAGTTTATCTTCAATCAAATGTATATCGGTTATATCATGAAACATGTATTGAATAAAATATTGATCTGCCAGTTGTATTTCGTTTACACTAACTTCTAAATACATTTGCGTGCCTGTAGATTTTTTTATTCTAGAAATAATTGGAGGTGGTTGATCAATTAGATGTTTTACCATATTTCCATCAACTAAACCTTCATCAAACAATTCAAGTTCTAATGCCTCAATGCCAATAATGTCATCTCTTGTTTTTTCGACTAATTTTTCTCCTTCCAAATTAACATCAACTATTATTCCTGATTCCCGATTCATTATGAAAATAGCATCCCTCGCTGCTTTAAATAGAGCCTGATATCGGTGTTCTGCCATTACTAAGGTCTTAATTGCGGGTTTAATTGATTCAAAATAAGAAAAAAAGAAGTTTTTAATTTCATGTAATTTGTTAGGATCCGCTTTAAAATCTTTAGGTTCATGATCGAAAGCCCTATATGCATCATCAAGTTTTATGATATATTGAGCACATCCGGCTAGAAGTTCATTAGCAAGCATTAAAGTTAAATTTGTACTTGATTCAGTAACTAGTGACAGTAGAAAACTCTCGTATCCACCTCTAGCAAATGGACTGAGTAGTTTGAAAAATAAATTTGCAGTTTTTAATTTTCCAAATACATGTAGAAATACTTCCTTCGTTGGAAGCTCCATTAGTGAGGGAATTTTACTCACGTTTTCATTCTCTAATGATTGAGGTGCTTTTAACACTATCTTGGGTCCATATAGAGGATCAAAACGACTTAAAATTAATGCTGCTTCCAAAATCTTTCACAGTTTTTAAGTATATACTCTCGAATTTTAAGTAGAAATTGGATTATTTAAATTTATTTTTCAGCAATTATTTTTAAATTATTCTACTATATAATATTAATCTTCATTCTGAATTCATTTTATAGTTTAAGCATCAACCTACCTCTTTAAACCAAATCTTCTAATAAGATCGATCTTTTTCCTTATTATGACTATGGAAGAATATTTACAACCGACAGAATTTCTTGATTTTGATAAAAGTCGAGTATATGAAAAAGCCATAGAAATTATTAAAGGATCGAAAACTGACAAAGAAAAAGCGATTGCTCTTTTTTACTGGGTTAGGGATCAAATCAAGTATAATATGTATACTTATGATCCACGTAATAGGACAAATCTTAAAGCTTCTGTTACATTACGTAGAAGTAATGGTTTTTGTATGTCAAAAGCCGTATTATTATCTACTTTTGCTCGAGCAGTTGGTATTCCCGCAAGAATCCACATGATAGATATTATAAATCATAAAATTCCTAATTGGATCGAAGAACTAATGGGGACTAAAACTTTTCATTGTCACGGATATAGTGAATTATATATTGATGGAATATGGAGAAAACTAACTCCTGTATTTGATAAAAGCACAGCAATTAAGGCAGGCTACGTTCCGACAGTAGAATTTGATGGAGAAAAAGACGCCTTGTTATCTCATCATGATAAAGAAGGAAATCTATTCGTAGAGTATGCCGAAGATTGGGGAATTTATACTGATGTACCCATAGAAAAAATTCGTGAGATCTTCTCAAATAATTATGGGAAAATTTATAATTTCAAAAACCAGACAAATTAGAAAGCTCATAAAATTTTGAATTTAAGAGAAATAAAACTCTTTTAAACCTAATTCTCGTAAATATATTTTATATTTCCCTAATTTTCCTCCATAATTACCTGTTGAAATTTTAATAAGCCCCTCTAAATCAATAATTCCCTCAATTACTTTTAACATTGCTTTTTCAATGGTTTCAATATCTAAAGCATTAAATACTATTTCTGGAATAGATAATACTCCATCAGGAACCTTAAATTCTTCCGGTGAGAGCTTGGATTTCAATGTTGGACAATAAAGGTGATTTGTTGATGGTCCAATTTCAGGAAAATTTGTTTCAGGTTTAGAACCGGCGGAACATACATCAAATGTTGTACAGACATTGTCAATTTCAGCAATTATTCTTACAGCTTCTCTTCCAACCTTTATTCCTGATTTAATTGAATCGCAAAATAGCCATAAATTACCTCCCATAACTCCTGGAGCATAGGAGATTTCTTCCTCTATTATAAAATCATAGCCCATCATTATAGGGACCGAAATTAGTTTTCGATTGAAATTTTCTATTATCCATTCATATCCATCCCCGCAATGTCCTACATTATTCATCATATTAAAACTATTTTCAACTGCTTTTGGATAATAATCAAAAACGGCAGTAGTAGGCACTACTAGAATGCCTTGTCTCATTCTTCTTCCCAATTGATCATAAAATTTTGCAGTAGCTTTTTTGCCAGTCCCATTTACCCACAATTGAACAATAGAACCTAATCTACCGTCAATAGTTTCACTTTCACTAAGCCATCTTACAATTCCTCCTTCGGCATCACTAAATACAGTTGAAGGAAGTGCCGTAAACGCATTTGCAGCCCTAGTTAAAAATTCAGCATCTTGAGCTGTTATCATTAATTGAATACATAGCCCTTCAAAAGCTTCACAATACGTATCTTCAATTATTACCATTTTAAACAATTTATAGTTTTCTTCTTCAAATATTCTTAAATCTTATAAGATCCAATAAAGATTTAAAATCTATTATTAACTCTAAATTATTAACTCTAAAAACAGACCTCAAATAAAATGCCAAAAGCTATAATTTTATATGAAATAGATCAATCATTTGGACCAAATATATTAGCAGAATATTATTTAAAACAAGGCGATAAAATACCAACAACGATATTAAAAGAATTTTCTGAAAAACATGTAAAAAAAGGTTATTCGGATGTAACTATTCGCGACGAAAACAATCGATATTATTCAAATATAGTTAATGCTGAGTCAATTGATAAAGAAAATCTCTATTTAGGATTTATATTACAAGAAGGAGAGGATCTTCTCTCGTTAAAAAGCATCTTTGAAAATATTGAGGGAAAAGTTATTCAAGATTTTTCCACCGATAAGAACAAGATGACTGAAATTCTAAAAAATGGTTTAGATTCAATATTAAGCTTGGTTCAAAAACTACAAGAACCTAAAATTATAAAAGAAATTTTGAATGAGAGAACTAAAAAAATGCTTGACGATGGTCTTCTCCAAGAAGCAAGAGAATTGATTGATATTGGTGAAGAAATTCCTGAAAAACTTGCACAAGAAGTTAAAGTTGCTGAAGAATTATTAATCGTTAAAGAATATAGAAAAGCAAAGAAAAGTTTTCTCAAAGCTTCAGGGTTGGCAACACTCGTACAAGAAGATAAAATTGCTTCATTTTTAGAAAATAAAGGCGAACAAGTAGGCATGTTCCCTGATTTGTTAAGAGAACGTGAGAATCTTCAGAAAGAAATTGTAAAAATTACAAGTGAATTTGAGGATAATAAATTACATATAGACGATTTATTAGTCGATCCAGTAGATAGGTTAATCGATATTTCAAATTATTTTGAAGAAAACGAAAAAATAAGTGAATTAACAAAACTAAAAAACAATATACGAAGAGTTTCTCGCTTAGCAAAGGAATTAGATGGATTAAAAAATAAGATAAAAGAAAATTTAACAAAGATTTAATTTATTCTGATGAATCTTCATCTAGTGTAGGTTCTTCTGTTTTAGGTGGGATATATTCACCAATATCTTTAAAAATAATCTTAGCTATATCCCATCCTCTTTGGGTTGGATATTTTAAGGCATTTTTAATCAATTCTTCTCCAATCTCATTATTTAACTCTACCCTATGAACATCCGGATTGTCTTTTAAAATCATCTCATACTTTGCGCCTCCAGTTCCCTGGGGTACTATTAGAATCCCATAATCTATTACTTTTTCTGAAATCGCATCTTTTAAGCGTTTTGCAGCATAATACCCTGCTACTCCCGCGCTTCTATCGAAAGTTTTAATAGATGGAATTTCCAAACCCCATTTTCTGCCTTCTGCTTCGATTAAAGCTGCTAAAGTTTGCATTCTTTTACCCATCTTAAACTTAAATTCCATTTGAGTTTTATATTTCTTTCCTTTATTATCACCCACCATATTAATACACTTTAAAGTAGCACCAGCGACAGATTGAGGATTTACATCGATTGAATATTCTTCTTCTGCTAATATGTCTTCAATTGTCTTTTTAATAACTTCTCTCGGTTTTGAAAAATCTATTGCTTCTTCTTCAATCTCCGATGGAGGTCTAGCAGTTGCAACAATATCCGCACCTACTTCTAAAAGTTCTTCTACAGTCATCTCTTCCATAACCACTTTGTCAATAAATCTTCTGCAAAGTTTAATAGAATTTCTTGGATTTCCTTTAGTCTTTTCATAAATAATTTCAATTAATTTTTCATTCAAGGGAAATAACGGATAAAGTGGAGGGTTTAAATTGTTCTCCTCCCAAAAACTCTCCATGGATTTAGAGAAAAATATTTTAAGGTCATTTAAACTGAACGGTTTTAATTCTTGTTCTGGTTCCATTCTCGAGCGTAATGGGGCGTCTGCTATTTCAATAATTCTTGGCCATATTTCCTTTAACACAGCTATAGTAATGACTAATCCTTTCACTTCATTATACAATCTCTTTAAAATTTCCAAAAACTTTCTTTCAGCAACTTCACCTAACATGCGATAGGGCGACTCAAGTTCATCAAAATACAGAATTAGAACTTTATCTAAATTCTCCGTGATGATTTTAATAAGGGCTAAGCACACATCATCTTCCTCAACAACAGAATTTATTCCTAATTCATTTAATTCCTCATCCTCTAAACCTTCTCCGAGGAGCCATCTTTCTGCTAAAGCCTTCTTATTTTTATCTAATTGATAAGTAACTAATGCTTTCACACAATCTGCAAAAACACCAGGAAATTCCCTGATACCAACTTGAATTACTTCATCAATTTTAGGTTTTTGAAATAATCCTTTTTTCTCACCGCCCCACTTTTTAATTAATCTTTCAGAGACAGTATCTAATAGTTCTGCACCAAGTTCCTCGATAATACAAGTATATACATGAAGTAATACACGAATACTCGCAGGAGGACTAGGAACATAAACAATTGTCCAATCTACAGGTAAAACGCCTACTTCTATTTCTTGAACTTCTTGTGATTGTTCTAATTTCTTTTTGTTCTCTCTTTCCTTAACCTTAAATGAGTGGTACGCGTGGGTTTTACCTGAACCTGCGCTTCCCAACAAGGGAATTAATCGACTACTTCTATCCCTAGAAGTTTGTTGTACGAGCCTAAAGACTTCTCGATCTATATAACTCCTTGGTCTAGCAATGTCAACTCTATCTGGGATGTCACCACGACTCACAAAGTTCGAAAAGGGCATAATTGGAGCTTCACGTAAAACATCCAAATACATTGCCTTGTCATCGTCACTTAATTCACTATACATAAGATTTCATTCCATTAATTTTAATAATATACCTTTACTTTCCAATAACTTTACTTTTATTGGGAATATTATATAAACGTTTACGATATTCGGAAAAACATTTTCTAATATAGATAAAATTTTTTTTTCCTAACATTTAAGCTATTATGTATTTATATCTAAATAGACAAATAAAAATTTAAGGTGAAATTTATATCCATGTATTTATATCTTACATTCGCACAAAAATGTTATTAATGAGATGATTTTTCATGCCTAAAAAAGATAAATATGATGATGAGGATGAAGATGAGGAACAAGATCCTTTTGACTTTTCCAAATTTATTGGTGATCCAAGTAAATTCTTTTCAGATCCTAACAAGTTTCTCATAGATCCTAGTAAACTTTTTGGCTCAAAACAATTTAGACAGCTTTTTAATGATCTATTCGAAAAAATTTCAAAAAATTTACCACCTGAGTTTCAAAATCTTTCCCCGAAAGATCTTATGAGAGAATTCAGAAAAAATAAGTCAAAATTCGGTTTAAACTCTCCAATAATGTATGGTATTAATATTAATATAGGCCCTGATGGTAAACCTACAATAGATTCATTTGGTAATATTAGACCTAAACCAACTTCAGGAGAACCGGTTGTTAAATCAAAGAGAGAGCCATTAGTCGAAGTTAGTGAAGAAAAAGACCAAATAATTGTGATAGCAGAAATGCCTGGAGTGGATCGCGATGATATTGAACTTGAAGCAACAAATGATAGCTTAATTATTTCTACTAAAGAAAAAGCAAAAATGCATTATTATAAAAAAATTAAATTAACTACAGCCGTAAATTCAGATGTTGCAAAAGCTCGTTATACTAATGGAATTCTTGAAGTCCGATTGAAAAAAATTGATGAAAAGCGTACAAACATCCAGATTGATTAAATGTTTATATAAAATTGTGGATAAATATCTGCTATCTACATTTAATCTATGGTTTTTTAAATTCTTCTTCCTTAAATAAGAAGATTTATTAGATAATTTAACAAATAGACTTTTTAATTAACTTTATTTTGGTAAAAAAATATGTCTGAAAAAAAGGAGTATTTATCTAAGCGTGGGTTAATGGTTATAGGGATTGTTTCCTTAATCATACTAGTAGCTGGGATAATATTATACTCTACTGGTTTAAACAAGGAGTTCTATAGTGAGTCAGGCCAAACAATCTTTAAGATCATTACTTATCTTGGTGAACCTGTGGTTTTTTTAGTGATTATTATTATTTTATTTTTGACTTATAGTAAAAAACTAGCTAAGAATTTACTTTTAAGCATATTGTTTTCTTACTATGTTAATGAATGGGTTAAAAATATATTTCAAGACACTAGACCTGACACTAATACTGACTTATCAGAAGAGTATGATTTAATAGAACCTAGCTACGGCTTCCCCTCTGGGCATTCACAAAATGCGGTGGCATATTGGGGATATTTAGGCAATGAGTTTAAGGATAAAAATAAGTATAAAGAAATTCCGATAATCCCTGTAATTCTGTCATGCATAATTTTTCTTGTTGCAATCTCAAGAGTAATAATAGGAGTACATGATTTACAGGATATTATTGGTGGATTGTTAATAGGTACAGGAATATTGTTAACATTTATCTATTTAGAACCAATTCTCACAGAGCAATTTAATAAACTCAAATTTGTTGTTAAGATAATATTAACTATAACCATTTCTGTTGGATTATTTCTGGTTGGAACTTTATTATTTCCAAAAGCGGGCTTAGGATTAGCTACTACACCAACACCTCCTCCTTACGCCGATGCAGGAGCCTTCGGTCTGGTCGGAGGTGTATTATTGGGATTTGGGGTCGGTTATGTTTTGGAACAGGAATATGTAAAGTATGATCCCTCGACATTAACTAACAAAAAGAAACTTATTAATACATTAATAGGTTTAGTAATTGCATTAGCTATTTTTATTCCTCTTGAGTATCTACTGGAAATTGACAGTGCTTTTTACAGGTTCTTCAGATATGCACTATTGGCATTCATCATAAGTTATGCAATCCCCTTAATATGTGTAAAAATAAATAGATAAATTTTCTCTATTTTTTTTTTTAAAAATTTTAATAAAATAGAAGAATTATAATTTAATTAACGATCTCAATACTTTCCCTTGCGACTTCCTTTAAAAGAATACGGTTTATTATAATTTTGTCGCTTTCTTTAACATCATTATAAGGTGTCACGATCTGATTAATATAAATTTCATCACGCGACGGATGTGGAAGAACTTCCTCTAGTATCATCTTAACTAGAAAAAACTGATACTTATTTATAAAATTTCCTATTTATCATCCGACAAAAAGGAAATGATTTTGTTATAAAATATTGTAGTTCCTATTAAATTTAATTAGCTTTTCATCATTGGTTTTTAAAATAGTCCTAAATATGGTTTAATCTTCTCCTTCCCATCAGGATCATTAACACTTTCTAAGATTTTTTTAGATAATTCTTTTTTCTTTTCGTAATATATCTTCATAATTTCTTCAATAGTTTTCCCGGGGTAGCGCTCAATTAAAGCAACATCTCTCCTTGGACAGCCTCCTCTGCGCATGCAACAATATGAAACTGAGCCAAAACATGTAATCTCGAAATCCCAATCATTCTCTTTTGAAAATTCTTCCTTTATTTTTATAAATTCCTCAGTAGAAATGCCTAACTCTAGAAGTTTTTCGTCTCTTTTGCATTTAAAACCAAATGTTAAAGAAAATCCCGGTTTACAACAAAAAGTTAAGGCCCTATAATCTCCACCCATACAAATTGGAACAGGTGCATTTTTTTCCCATCCAGGTAAATCTCGGAGTTTATCTTTCTCTATGTTTAGCATTGGTTAATTTGCTCTTGTATCAGCTAGTTTTAAAGTTGCCTGGATGGGCTCTCGGGGGGAATCGAACCCCCCCCTAGGGATAACTGTTAAAGCAAAATATCTGCTGTTATTCACAGTCCCCAATACTAACCATTGTACAATGCTCGGTTATCAACCGACCGTTTCTATACTACGAGAGCCTTTTCTAAGCCTTATAGAAATTTTGTTTGTTTCTTGCTAAATATAATGATTATTGCTAAAAAAGATTTATTCAAATTGTTTACTTTTCCATTTTATTCATGATATTAATGATATAATCCAATAATTCATTAATCGCATCATCCAAATCTCCGGTATTATCTATACAAAAGTCTGCTTCGAGAAATTTCTGATTTTTCTTTGCCCGTTCGATTCTCTCTTTTAATAAATCTTCAGTTTCTCTTTTTCGATCTTTTATACGTTGTAAGGTTATTTCAAAAGGAACTTCTATAAAAATAACTTTAACATTTTTATACATTTCTCTTGCTTGTTTTACTATCGTACGGCTAACATTTATGATGACAGATTGTCCTTTGTTAAGAAAATTCTCTATCTCTGTTAGGATTCCATAGTTTAGACCGTAAATATTCCATTTCAAAGCAAATTTTCCATTTATTTCCATTTTTTTAAATTCTTCTGGAGTAATTGATATATTTTTTTCAAATTTTGAGGGAGGTCTTGTAATATATCTTTTAGGTGCATAAATTTGCTTTAAATTCGAAGGGTGTTTACTAATAACTCCAGAAATAATTGAATCTTTGCCAGATCCTGAGTTTCCAACTATTAAAAATAATATACCATCAAAATCTTTAGCCATTATTTTTCTTATTTACTTGAATTGATTTATATTGTTAGTAGGTTAAGTTAGAATTTAAAGTCTCTAATAATAATTTTTCATTCATAATCATCATTGGATATAAACCTAAAAACATTAAAATATGATTAATGTTATCAATCTTACTAGAATAATTATTTTTTTATTGATCATCTAAAATTTTTAATTAAGAAATGGCGAAAAAAAGTACTAATGGAACTTCAGAAATATCAGAAATACCTGAGAGTTATCAGAGATATTTAGATGAAATTTATAGTATCTCGAGGAAAAAGAAAGGTGGATGGGTAACCAACAAGGAGATTGCAGAAAGCCTAAAAATAGAACCTCCTTCTGTAAGCGGAATGCTGGAAAAATTGAAAAAGAAAGGATTAATTAAATGGGAACCAAGGAAATCCATAAGATTGACAGAAAAAGGGAAAAAAATTGCCAAGCAGTTGGATGAAACCCATAGTCTACTTTACCAATTTTTCGCGAAAGTATTGAAAATTGAAGATAAGGATGTTATAGAAAATTTATCTTGCGAGATAGAGCATCATATTACACACGATGTCAAGAATTCATTAGAAGAATTCCTCTCAAAATACATAGATGGATAAGTTTAATTAGTATCTATAATTCATTGAAACAACTAACTTAATAAATTCTTTCATTATGAATTAAGATGTCAGAAGAATTAAAACATAAAGTTGAATTGGTACAAAGGCATTTTGAAAATTTTTCCAATTTTATAGAATTGCCCGATTTTAGATCTTTTCTATTATTTACTCTAACTAGTCAAGTATCCACAAATATTTTAGCTCAAATGGGATTAGGTGGAAATAAAGAGGTAATTAATATACCATATAATCCTATTTTAAAGATATATTACCAGAAGATAAATATGATTTCTGCTGGCTCACTAATAATTTATGTTAAAAGTGATCCGATTTCTGAGGAGTTTATTTTAGAAAAAGATAATCCAATCATTAAAAAATTTTTAAATCCTAACGAGATGAGTCTAGCTTTTCGAGGAAAAGAAAAATTTTTATTGCCCAAGATTAGTGATTGTAGTACCTCTAATGGAGAAAGCAATTCTAAATTAACAATTAAAATTGATGATCTATTTCATTCATTAGAAAGTTTTCTTGCTGTTGCTGAACCTAATTTGCTTTTTGTACTTGGAGCTAACAATACACAAGAACCTGATTTATTGTTTACTTTTAATATGATGCCAGTGATGCCAAGTAGATTAGATCAAAAAGTTTTAAAGGTTGATATCTTCGTGGATAATGAGCATAATTCAAAAGATATTACTTATATAAAACGAGAAGAGAATTATATCATCAAGTATCTTAAGGATATTAAAGATGTTAGTCATGCTGATATATATAAATCAGCTTATTCTTTGTTATTACACGTTAAATCTTTTAATAAGCCATAATTTATTTTTTTCCTACTTTTAACATATCCAGCTTTTTCTTTAAAAGGACTAATAAAATCTCAGTCTTATTATTGCATTAATATTTGACTTACATTTATGAGAAAATTGATATATTCATATTCGTTAGAACTTAAGCGGTTAATACCATTAAAGGATTAATATATTGAATTTATAAACCATCCGACAAAATATATAAAGTATAGAAATTATTCAAAATAAATTATAATAATTTCCGGTTTAAAGGGTTGATCATTATGAAGATTATAACAATAAATTTACCAGAAAAATATTTGCAGGCAATTCAGATTCTGAATGATATGGATATCTATCCATCCCGAAGTGAAGCAATAAGGATCGCATTGGGTGATTTTTTAGCAAAAGAGCTTAAGATGTATAACGATCTTGAAGATGAGAGCTTTAAAATACTTATTCGAAGTAAAATGAATAAGCTTAATCAATAAACCTTTTTTTCTTTTTTTTAGTACCCCAAGATTTAGCCAAATAAATCATATAGAAATGCAAATACATTAATTATACTATTAAATAGAATAAAGACATATTTTTATTTATAAAATTTTTTTAAAGAATTTGATGATATATGAGGAAATTAAAGTCTATACAAATACTTACAATTCTGACACTTTTTAGCAGCGCACTATTTAGTATAATAACCCCAATGTCTCTTGAGATTTCCGTAGCTTTAAACTTTAATGAAAGTCAAGTAACTTTTTTAAATTCAATGTTTTTAATGGTTGGTGCGGTGAGCTCTCTTATTTGGGCAATATTAGGAGATAAATTCCCCCGAAAAAGCTTACTAATCATTTCAACTTTTGAATGGGCATTACTTACATTATTTACGATTTTTTCTACTAATTTTCTTTCATTATTAATTTTCCAATTAATTACAGCAATAGGATTCGGAGCAGCATTGCCTTTAATTTTTTCTTTAACCATAGATTTAGCTGATCCAGAGAGCAGAGGTAAGCAGTTTGGTGTTTTAAGTGCAGTTTATGTTTTGGGCAATGGTTTAGGGCAGATTCTTTCAGGTTTCTTAATTGATTACTATACTTGGCAAGTACCAATTCTAATTATTTCTATCAGTGGATTTGCTTGTACAGGGTTGTTATTTTTAGTTGCTGAGCCAATGAGAGGTGCTAAAGACGGAATTTATAAAACAGTTGATGAAAGTGCCTCTGGATTGGCTTATAAGATTAAATCTAGAGACTTCAAGCAGATCTGGAAAAATAAATCAACTCTATGGATATTATTGTTAAATTTTATTATGTTTATCTCAATAGGAGCAATATCTTCATTTTTCATATCAATGCTTAAAAATGATTATAATCTAAGTTCTACTTTAGCAACTGGATTTCTGATTCTAGTCTTTGGTAGTCAGATCCCTAGTGGCCCAATATTTGGAAAGATAGGCGACAAAAGATATGAATATGATAAGAAAGGTAGAATGAAGATTGTATTTTTATGCCTTCTCGGTGGATCTATTTTCTATATTATAGCGTTTTCATTATTCTTTATTTCAACTGATTTACCCTTTTTAATCATGTTTTTTGCTTTAGTTCTTGGAGGTGCGTTTCTATTCGGGGGTATTGATCCATTAACTCAAGCAACCCTTGGGGACATAAATCTTCCTCAGATTCGCTCTACTATTTATAGTCTTAATTACTTAACATATACTTTTGGTAGGAGTATAAGTCTTTTGATTTTGGGTCAATTTTTTCTTACATTTAACAATTCATATAGTCCGGGATACTTTATATTATCAATTATGGCATTATCATGCACTCTTATACTTTATCCTATTTTGAAAGTAATACCCCGCGATATTGAAAATATTAAATCTAAACAAATTTAAATCAAAAAGGATTAACCTCCAATAGGGGTATTATTATGGATATTAAAACTGATGTTTGTAATGGTTGCGGACAATGTGTAATTGTTTGTCCTGTTCAAGCAATACGAATGGTTGATAATAAAGCTGTAATAGATGAAGAGTTATGTGTAGAATGTTCAGTTTGCTATAGAGATGCTAATTGCCCTGTCAAAGCAATTAGAATGAAAAGATTAAAGTGGCCTAGAGTAATACGGGTACCATTTAGTAATGTAATTGCTACACATAAGGTCAC
>JAHLWJ010000554.1 GCA_019057975.1 Promethearchaeota archaeon
AACAATTAGATACCTTAATGGAATATATTAATAAAAACATGGAAAAAATCAAACATAAAATTGTTG
Source organism: Promethearchaeota archaeon (assembly GCA_019057975.1). Next base: position 67 of record JAHLWJ010000554.1, read on the forward strand.
TTATATCGGGTAAAGGTGGGGTTGGAAAAACTACAGTAGCAGTAAATCTTGCAATGAGTTTAGCCAGTATCGGATTAAGAGTGGGAATTCTCGATGTAGATATTACAGGTCCAAATGTGCTAAAAATGTTGGGAATTGCCCCAGAACTCAAACCAAGGGTTGATGCTGAGGCCAAGAGATTCTATCCTGTAAATGGCCCCTTAAATATGAAAGTGATGAGCATGGCCTTTCTCATTGAGAACTCAGATTCACCAGTTATCTGGAGAGGACCAATGAAAATGAGTGCAGTAAGACAATTTCTAGGGGAAGCAATATGGGGTGACTTAGATTATTTAATTTGTGATTTACCCCCTGGAACATCAGATGAGACTTTAGATATTTTGCAGCTTATACCTGATGAGAATATCATTGTCGTGTCCACCCCGCAAGAGGTTGCATTGATGGATGCTAGAAAAACTGTAAAGATGGCTCAAATTATGGAGAGAAAAATACTAGGAATTATAGAAAATATGTCAGGATTTAAATGTCCTCATTGCGGAAAATATATTGATCTTTATCCTCCTGGAGGTGTTGATAAAGCAGCTGAGGATTTTAATATAAGCCTATTAGGGAAAATCCCTTTTGAATTGGAAGTAGGGATTCAGGGTGATAAGGGCTTACCATTTGTTATAAAGAACGCCAATAATGATAGTGCCAAAGCATTTAAAGAAATTGTAAATAAAATTCAAAAGATATTAGAAAAATAAATCTCATAAAGTAGCAAATATCATTAAAATGCCATTAGATGATTTAGATAAATGGGTAGAGGAAATTCAGAAAGAAATAAATGAAGAAGCAGTTAAGAGATACAATGAATATATAGTTGAGTTGCTTCAAAATCCAAAAAACTGGGGTAAACCAAAAAGTCATGAAATAAGTGTGTGGCATGCATACGAGGGACCTTGTGGTGATACAATGCATTTTTTTCTAAAAATTGAGAATGATATAATTGAAAAAGCTCATTTTATAACTGATGGTTGCGGAGCGACAGTAGCAGCAGGTAGTCAAACAACAATGATGATAGAAGGAAAACCATTGGAATTTGCCGAGAGTTTAAAACCAATAGATATTGACAATGCTTTAGGAGGTTTACCAGATGACCATAAACATTGTGCAGAATTAGCAATTAGAACGCTAATACGTGCAATTGAGAAATATAAGTTTCCTAATATCAGTAAAGATCTTAAAAAAAGAATATGAAATATATATATGGTCCTGTACCTAGTAGGAGATTAGGATATTCATTAGGAATTGATCCAATCCCTTCAAAAACATGCAATTACCAATGTATATATTGTCAATTAGGAAGGACAACTAACCTTACTAATTTTAGAGAAAATTATTATCCTAAAAAAGAAATAATTGCTGAAATGGAACAAGCTATTAAGTTAAATGAAAATAATATAGATTATATAACGTTTGTAGGCAGTGGTGAACCCACTTTATATAAAGATTTAAAAGATTTGATTTTAAAGGCTAAAGAGCTATCAGAAAAACCTGTATGTGTGATTACAAATGGAAGTTTACTTTATCAAGAAGAAATTCAAAGGAGTTTAATGTGCTCAGATCTAGTTCTTCCTAGTTTTGATGCTGGAGATAATAAATCATTTATAAAAATAAATCGCCCTCATCCTTCTATTCATTTTGAAAATTTAATACAAGGATTGATAAATTTTAGGAATATTTTTAAGGGTAAATTTTGGGTAGAAGTGATGTTAATGAAGGGAGTTAACGATTCAAAAGAAGAATTATTAAAAATTAAAAGAAACTTAGATCTGATAAATCCAGATAGGATTGATATTAATGTTCCGATAAGACCTCCAGTAGAAAAATGGGTAGAAATCCCTGACGAGAGTGTAATTTCGATTTTAAATGAAGTGTTCGAGGATTATTCCAATATTAATTATCCTGAAAAAGGAAAATTTAGTGTTCATTCAGCAAATTTCGAAAATGAAGTTTTGTCTATCTTAGAAAGGCATCCAATGAGACAAAGTCAGATTATTGAAACATTTTCATCATCCAATTGTAATAAATATAAAATTATCGCAGAGTTAGAAGAGCTTAAATCTAAAAAAAAAATAATAAAAATTATCTATAATAAACAAGTTTTTTGGAAAATAAATATAGATTAGAAATTAAATTTAAAATTCAAAAAGAGTATGATGATATTATTAGTCTTGCTTTTTAGCATTATAGGCAGTATTGGAGCAATAATTACAGCTGGAATCTTTTTAATGTTTAAAAATAAAATACAGCAGGTACTTATACCTTGCTTAATTTCTTATGCTATTGGAACTCTACTAACAGCAGCATTATTAGGGATGATACCAAAAGCTTTATCAAATAGCAATCCCACATTAATTATGCTATTCGTTTTAATTGGTATAATTGGCTTCTTACTTCTTGAAAAAACAGTAATTTGGCATCATTGTCATAATACTGAATGTGAATTGCATAGCGCTGCAGGACCCATTCTTCTGATTGGAGATTCAATTCATAATTTTATGGACGGGATCGTAATTGCTGCTAGTTTTTTAGTTTCTCCTTCTATTGGCGTAATTGTTGGTCTCTCGGTTATAGCTCATGAGATTCCTCAAGAAATTGGTGATTTTGCTATACTTCTTGATAGTGGTTATTCAAAAAAAAAAGCCCTTCTTTTTAATACTCTATCCAGTTCAAGTACCATTCCCGCTGCGCTTATTGGTTATTATATTTTAGATATTATTAGTACAATAATTCCCTTTTTCTTGGCAATTTCAGCAGCGAGTTTTATTTATATTGCTTTAACTGATTTAACTCCAAATTTACATCGAAAAACAGGATCGAGATATAGCTTCACACAATTAGCTTTAATTATTGCAGGAATTGGAACAATTATTTTAATTCTTTCATTATAAGCTCTTCAATCTGGTTTTTTTTTCTTTATTGATAGTTTCATTTAAACTTTCGAATTCAGAGATTTCCACTTCCACAAAATTATTATTAAGTATTAGAGAAGGTCCCTTTTTCAAATCTTTTTTTAAATAAATTTTGTCACTTTTTTCGGATATTAACCATTCAGAAATTAGTAATCCTTTTCTCTTTTCTTCGTTAGCAAACTTATTTGCAATAATTTCAAATTTTAAGAAAGTACCCTCTTGAAATTCTAAAAGCCCAAAATATGGACTTTCTCCAAAATG
>JAHLWJ010000555.1 GCA_019057975.1 Promethearchaeota archaeon
TATATAAAACATATCAAAATTGTTCAGAAAGTTCAATAATAAAACAAATTAAAATTAAAAATGAGGATGCATCATATACAAATATAGATATTCCTAGTTATTATGTTTCAGATATAGAAATATTAAATCAAGAAAAAACAACTTCGCAAATAGAATTTTTAATATCTGATAATGATTTACAAGATAATTTAACAATATCAGGATATTTTGAAGGTTTTACATATAATTATAACGAGCAAGTATCATTATCTCTATTTATAGACCAAATGTTAATAATGTTAATTCCTATTATCATCATTTTAGCTCTAACATTTGGTTTAAGTGTAGCTTTAAAGCCAGAAAAATCTAAAGACATGTTAAATAGAGAAGCATTTTTTCCAATTTTTTTAATATCATCAATTATAGTGTTTGTATTGGGTTTTTTCGATACTTGGATTTTATTTAGTATTATAATTTCTGCTATATTATATATAATTAAAAAACGAGGAGATAAATCTTGAGTTTATATGAATATGATACGTTAATAGGTATTGGTTTATTAATCGGTTTACCTTTATTATTAACGGTTATATCAGAAAAAAAATTTGATATTACCTATGTTTTAATATACATGACTATAATAAACGCGTTTTTGGTAAGTACTGGAATTTTACCGTTATGGACGCAAGTTTTATTTTTAATATTGATGATTGGTTTGTCATATATGGAATTAAAACCGAATAAACAAGGAGTAATATGATATGAGTTTAATTATAATGAGTTTAATGATGTTGGTAATAATAGCATTTTTCAATGTCATTTTAGGAGCGTCCTTTACTTCTTATACCGTAGGTACTGAATACGGAACTATTGTAGGAGTGGATTCTTTAACTGGAGCTTTAACCATTATAATTATTTTAGTAGCTTTAGCGTTGGTTGTAGGAATACAAGTTTTAGGTTCGGGATTAAATGATACTACGGTTAAAACGATTATCGTAATAACCGGATATGCTTCTGTATGGGGAATTTTTAGCGTTTTGAGTATAAATTTAATTATTTCAATTCAAATATTCGGTACTTTAATATATTTATTTTTAACTATTATATATGTAATTGGAGTAGTTGATAAATTAGGAAGTGGATAATAAAAAATGATAATACAAGTATTAGATTTTAAATTAGAGAGTTTTTTAACTCCTATAATTGACGTTTTCATATTAGTAATGCTTATTATTTTAATGTTGTATATGTATGGAAAATATAGGATAATGCCTATAATCTTGATAATAACATTAATGAGTTTAATAATCGGAGTAATTTCTATTGAATTATCATATAATCCGTTTACTCCATATTTCCAAGTATTTTTTATTTGTTTTCAGACTGTTATTTTCTTGAAAACATGTATTGAATATATAACATTAAAAAATAAAGAAAAAGAGACTAAAAAATGAACTTAGCTAAATTTAAAAAGCATAATCGATATATTGTTGTTTTTTGCGTAAAGGAAGCAAATTCGTATAGTTTTATGGAATTTCGAAATATTGCTCCTAATACAACAACAATAAAATATGATAAGGATAATTTATTTGTAATAGACATTGAAAATCCTACATATAGAAGTAGAGAAACGAGATATTTCTGCATTGATATTAACGGTAAGCAATTATATTTTAAAGATTTAAAATCTGAAGATATAATAAGCTCGAAGGTAAATAAAATGATAATGTCCGACCAAATCATATATCAATTAGCAAAGGCAACAACAACTCCAATAAATCAACCGTATGACTGGAAAACTGCTATAATATTCACGATAATCGGTTCTTTAATCGGATTTATAGTAAAAATATTTGTTCCTATATAGAGGATTAAAAAATGTCAAAAAATCCAATAGATGAATTAAGAAACGAAGTATCGAGTAATCCAACGACATTAGACTTAGTAAGTTCGTTAATGGATGAACGAAATATTGAAATGAAAACAGAAATTACTAATCCTTATGCATTAGATACGTTAATGACTATTGCTCATTATTTAGCTATACATGGAGACAAGATAAGCCATGATTTAATAGAATATTGGAAAAACTTGTTATTAAAATACATGGTATCAAATAGAAGAAAAAGTAGGGAAGAAATAACTGAAATCTTAAAAGGATATTTCGCATTAGAACAACAAAAAGAAAAAGTAAGCTTAACTTCTAATTTAGCAAAAGCAAATAATCAATCAAGTTTTTGAAATGTTAGTTTTAATCATTGGGGAAAACGGTTCTGGAAAGACTTTAATAATGACAATATGTGCTATAAGTCAATTAGATAAAAATATACTCGCTAATTTTACAATTATACATCCAAAATATAGATTATTGGAATTTGATGATTTTCTAAATATAGAACCTAATACCGATGTTTTTATCGACGAAGCTTATACTTGGTTAGAAAGCAGACGAAGTTCTAAAAATACGAATGTTTTTATTTCAGGAGTTAAAGAACAAAAACGAAAAACTAACTCTACTTGGTACGTGTCCGAACAGAGACCAAGAATGATTGATAAGCGATTTGAGAATTATTACAACGTCCTTATCGAATGTAAACCAAGATACCCGATAGGTACATCTACCGATGATTTTGTTTACAAAATAACTTATGAAAATCCTTATCAAGTCATATATAAAAGGTTTCCTTACGAAAACGCTAAAAAATATTTTGAATATTTTTTTACAAATGAAAAAGTAGAGCCAGAAAATAGGCAAAAAATGGAATTTGAAATTATAAAGCAAAATCCAGATAAATTAATGAGTAAGGTTCTACAATTGGTTAAAATTATAGAAAAAGATAATGGTATAACTAATTATACTCATCCATTATTAAAATGGAGTTGTTTACAGAATAATATCATATTAGACTATGAACCGTTTTTGTATCTATATTTTAAAAATAAAATTAATTTAGAAAAAAATAAGAAGTGATAAAAATATATTCATTCAGATTATTTAATGGATTCATTAGATTTTATTGTAAATATGATGGAAAGAAATATTTTAAATGTCCTATTAATGAAAACGGTTTATGTAAGACAAAATATTTAATTTTTCCTCAATTATTACTTAAAGATTTAGATAAAAAGAAATTTAATTATATAAAATGTTTATGTGTTTAAAAAATGGAAGAAATGAGTATAGATGATATAATAAAGGAAATTAAGGAAGCATGGAAAGAAACAAAAGAAGAATTTGGCGATAAATTTCCTTTTGATGACAAATTAGAAATTAAAATTA
>JAHLWJ010000556.1 GCA_019057975.1 Promethearchaeota archaeon
TATTTGGAGATGATGAAATGAGTTTAATTGCCGATGAGATTATAACATTTAGTTCAGTATTGCGTATGGCTTACAATCTGTTAAATGGGCGAAATTACCTAATGAGGAAAAAATTTCGAGAAAAAGAAAAATTAGTGGCTGTAACTTTACCGTTTTCGGATCTAGCTTTTGCTGCAGGCACGGTACCAGTTTTTCCAATTAGGATGCATAAATTTGATATAAGTCAATACCTTTCTTACTTAGGTTCTGCATCTAGTATTTTTGGGTGGAAAAATGTTTCGAATTTTCTAAGCTTTATTAAAAATCTGGGCATAAACGAAGTTAGTAAAATAGTCGACGATATTATAGAGGACGTAATTGATACAATTAATGTGAAATACAACTTGATGTATGATGTTGGAATTGAAAATGGAATTTCAAGTGACTTCTGCTATGGATTAAAGAGCTTAGTAGGTATGCACGTCACTAAAGGTCGAAATGTGGATGCTTGTTTAAACGTTACTATTCGATGTAGCGCATATAATAAATATTTAGAGTCCTTGAAATCAATTAACGAAGCCCCAAAACAAATTTGGATTGATATCCCACCGAGAAATTTAGGAAACACCATTGAATTACTCACTGATAATATTTCAAACGCTTTAACCGAATTCGAGAAGCTGACAGGGAATAACGTATCTGATAATGATCTACGAGCCCATTTTAAAATTGGAAATCAAGTAAAAAGGGCGTATAAGAATATAATTTACGATATAAGCGCTTCTGATTTTTATCCTTGCAATCCTGCAACTTTTAGTGAAATTATGGCACTATTAAGTATTACGTTTCAAGATTATAACTCTAATGCGGTTCGATATAGAGACAATATCGTATCCCTCGAAAAAGAAATGCGGGAAAGAATTAGAAAGGGAATTGGTATGGATGTGTCAAAAATGCCTAGGATTTTCGTGACTCCTATGTTTGGCGGCTGGGAACCCAAGACCCATGAAATAATATATGAGTTAGGAGGGAGAGCTTTATATGCTGATTGGGAATTACTTAAATTCTTGGAAGAAATACCTACCGCAGCACATACAAATCCATCAGAAGAATACGCTCGATTTCTTATGAGGGCTACAGAAACAGGAATTGGTTGCGATAATGACAAATTAACAGAATCGTATTTGAGGATGGCATCGGATTTAAATGCAGATGGTATAATATTCTTTCAGTTATTTGGGTGCCACTCCATCTCAAATTGTTATGCGATGTTACGAGAGAAAGTAAGGCGAGAACTTGAAATACCGATTACAGCAATTACATTCAATAAAATTGGTGACAATGTAGAACAAGTGAAGACAAGACTCGGTGCATTTATGGAAATGTTTAAATAATTTTATAAAATTATGGAATAATATTCTAAGAACTAGATTTTAGAATTTCCGTTGATTTTGAAACATTTAAGATATCATGCCACTTGCTTAAAAGATCATTATCTAGTTTAACCATTTTATTTCTTTCAATTATTTGGTTATATTCACTTTTAGCAGATTTTACCATATTATTTCTATATGAATGTGATACTTGCTCCCTATTTCCTATTCGTATAATATTTTCTAATTCATTTCGTTTTTGTGATTTTAAATCCTCGTATTCGATAAAATTATGCCACACTTCAGCATTGATTGGAGGTATACACATTAAAGGAATAATATAATCTGTTTCTCTAATCAAATGACTTCTCAGATATTTTTTTATTTCTATGTCATATCCTTTTTGGGATATTAGAATTAGCTGTGACTTGATGTTATTGCACTTATTTTTTTTATTATTCTTGAATTTTTCTGAAAATGACTTAATTTCATTCACAAATTTTAATAAATTCATATATTTGAATGGTTTTGTCGTTCTGTTACAGAAAATAAAAGTAATCTCATAATCATAGGGATTTATTTCTTCAGTAACTTGATTCGCGGTTTCTGAATTAGTTTCTATAGTAGTAATTATCAATAAATCTATTAATCTTTGAAATGTATCACTCTGAAATGCAAAATTATAATTGCGATACACTTTTGTGTTTTCTATGTTGGTCTTAATTATTTTATTTTCAATCAACTCAATATACGGAAAATATATTTTATCCCATTCTTCCCATTTTCCATCAATTTGGATTAAAGAAAAAGGAAATTGCATAATTTCATCTGAAAAACCAATTATTTGATATAATTGCTTAATTAAATCATTTAGTATCTTTGTCTCAAGCGTAAATATTTTCCTTTTTTCTTGAGCTTTCTCTAATTGATATTTAGAAAGTTCTGTAAATGGATAGCGAGATTTAGTTTTATCCTTATCTTTCAGCGATCGAATCAATTTTTCTTCAATTTGATTTAAAACTTTAGGCGAATTTTGTTGTATGTTGAATTCTTCAGCTAATGATTGAGTTTTAAACAAGAAAATTGATATGTAGGTCCTCTCAAAATTTTCATTTACTGAAGAGTGAATCACTGAAATAAGGCCCTTTTCGCTAAAACCTATTATTAACAGGTAATCCTCAGAGATAATAGACTTTTTTGAAATCTTGAATTTGGATTTAAATACTTTTTCGATGGTTGAAGAAATCTCGTTTATAGGTATTAATTTCTCAATAATTTTTAATCTCATAAATTATCACTCTCATTTGTTTTTATTTTTTATAAAAATCATTTAGAGAGTATTTGATTGCTAACTGTTCCTTAAGAAAGTAGGCATTTCATTACAAACAATTTAGCTTTTTTGCAATTAAAGTAGGCAAATTTTAAAATGCTACGGGCAGTTCCTTTCACATTATTATCTTTTAAGCTAAATTCCTAAAAAATATTGCATTTATGGGAAAATCAAATACTTCTTTTATCTATTTATCTATAATAAATAAATGAGCAAAATTATTTAATTTTTTCTGTAGATATATAATTTTATAAATAGACAGATTTGGAAATTGAATATTTTATAAGATTTCTGCTAAAAAGTTAAAGTCTCTAATTTAAAAGATAAACCATTACGGAATCGTAATCATACATTATTTGTAATTCTTTATCGAAATATAATGACTATAACTCAAAGACAGGTTAAAAAAGTTTTATATAGTATTTAAGTAGCTTTATGGAAATGTTTATGTAAATAAAAAATAGAGTTTTTAGATATAATGAAGTAAAACAAATTTAAGTACTGATTTGTGATTTTAATCTTTTTTTTATTTCAAACATATCTTCTCCTTTCATTTGTTTCGTTATATAGTT
>JAHLWJ010000116.1 GCA_019057975.1 Promethearchaeota archaeon
GTGTATTTCCTTGAGAGATAGTGTAATCTGGCATCACAGGAATTTTTCCACCACCACCAGGAGCATCGACGACAAATGTAGGAACACATAAACCAGAAGTATGACCTCTCAGTCCTTCGATGATTTCAATACCCTGAGCGACACTGGTTCTAAAATGCCCTAGTCCTAAAGAAAGATCACATTGGTAAATGTAATAAGGTCTTACTCTAATCTTTACTAAATCTTGAACTAACTTTTTCATGACATGTATACAATCATTGACTCCCCTTAATAATACTGATTGGTTCCCAAGTGGAATTCCAGCATCAGCTAACATTTCACATGCTTTCATAGAATCTACTGTGATTTCATTTGAGTGATTAAAGTGAGTATTAAACCAGATAGGTTGATATTTTTTAAGCATTTCACACAATTCTGGAGTGATTCGGAATGGATTTGTTACTGGTGCTCTAGAACCAATCCGTATTATTTCTACATGAGGTATTTCTTTCAATTTTTTTAAAATATCCTCTAATTTTTTATCAGATACTAATAAAGCATCTCCTCCAGACAAAAGAACATCTCTTATGGAAGGAGTGTCTTTTATATATTCTATACAAGCATCTATTTGTGACTGTGGAGGGGCCATATCGTGATGGCCAGCAAATCGTCTTCGTGTACAATGTCTGCAATACATGGAGCAAGTTTCACTCACGAGAAAGAGTACTCTATCAGGATAACGATGCGTTAATCCTTCAACAGGAGAATCAACATCTTCACTAAGTGGATCTTCAAGGTCACCAGTGTATCTTTCTAATTCAAGATTTGTTGGAATTGCTTGTTTTCTAACAGGATCATAAGGATCATCGGGATCGATTAAGGATAGATAATAGGGGGTAATTGCCATCCTATATTCTTGTAAGATTCTAGGATCGTCTTCCTCTTTAGTCAATTTGATATACTTTTTAAGTTCTTCTAACGTCGTTATTCTATTTTTAACTTGCCATTTCCAATCATTCCAACCCTCATCATTTACATGAGAAAATATTTCCTTTCGTCTACTAACTTTCATAATAATAAATTTAAACTCTAATTCGAATCTAATTAAGATAAAGATTTCCTAAACTAAAAATTTTGTTTAATTTGATGATTTACACCATCACTTTTTTACGTATTTATCTTCAAATATTTTCCTTAAGACATTCGATTCCCTTAGTAGATCTAATGCAATTTGGTCGTGATTTTTTGTGTATCCATTACCTATAATCATAGACACATCTTTTCCTACACCCTCTGCACCAAGAGCAGCTTTAGTGAAGCTTGTAGCCATGGAAAAGAAATACACAATCCCCCCATCTCTAACAGGAAGAATGCAAGATAATTCTGTATTAGGAATACTTAGACAATTTATTGAAATGTCAACCTCATTTCCATTATTTACTTCTAAAGTCTTTTTTAGTACATCTGTGGACTTATAAACATCAGCAATTATTACTTCATGACAAAAATCAGTATCGCGCAAAAATGCTGCCCTTTTTTCATTTCTCGCTTGACCGATTACTTTTCCTTCTTTTCCAACTAGTTTCTTAGCAACGTAGGAACATATTAGTCCAGACTTACCTGTTGCTCCTAAAATAAGAACTGTATTCCCAGGTTTCACTAATTTTTGGACCTGGGCGGGTGCTCCTGCCACATCTAAGACTGCTAATGCTAATGTATCCTCCATATCTTCAGGAAGTTTAGCATAGATACCACTTTCAAAAAGAATTGCTTTTCCTTCAATTTCTACTCTATCAATATTTGGGTTAACATCTAAAATTTGGTCAATTCGTAGTGGTGTCAAGGAAAGTGAAACTAATGTAGCAATCTTATCTCCTTCTTTTATTTTGACCTTACCTTTCAATGAATCTCCAATTTTCTCCACTTTTCCAATAAGCATTCCACCAGAACCCGTAACAGGATTTTGCATTTTGCCTCTTTCATTTACAATTTCCATTATTTTCGCTTTAACCTTTTCGATATCTCCTTTCGCTTCTTCTTTGAGTTGCGTAAAACTAGCAGAATCAATATTGAGGTAGTCTACATCGATTAAAATTTCATTATCAAAAATCTCCATATCGTTTGATATTTTTAATGCAGGTTGTGGAAGTACTCCTTTAGGAAGAATAACTCTATGAGTTCCATATTTATTTCCTTTTTTCATGATAAAATCTCTGATTTATTGTTGAGTTTCCTTGATTGAAAACTATTTTAAGATAATTAGTTATTGATAATTTTATAGTTTTTATATAAAGCCACTGTTTGATGTAAAAAACAAAAAAATTAATTGACACTGAGATTCAAAAGTCTTTTAAGCAAATTTATCTTCCTTTTTTTTATCCTAAAAATTTGAAAAAAGAAAAATCTCTTGATTTTAAGATTTTAAATCCCTATATGATATAATCTGTGGACACTAAAAAAATGCTTGATTCAAGACTCGAAAAATTAAATTATGCTATAAAATTAATGCTTGAAGGGAAATACAGAGACGCACTTGAAACTATAACCTCTCTCGAGAAGAAAGGAACGCTTAAACCTGAAGATCAACTATCATCTCTCATTTTAAAAGGATATATATACTCGCTAAGAGGGCAATATGAAGATATTGTAAAAGTTGGTGAACTTGCTTATCAAATGAGTCAAAAACTGGGAAAGGTTTCCGAATCTATTAGTGCCCTTATTTTTAAATCGTTTGTAATATTCCTTGGAAAAATTGAAGAGGGCCTTGATTTTGTTTTAGAAGCCGAAAAATTACTGAATTCCCTTACCGATAAATCATCCATACTTATTTCCATGCAAAAAGGACAATTGTTGCATAATAAATCTTGGAGTTATTTTTATAATGGTGATTTAAATAAGGCATTAGAGATAGCACTCCAAGCTTTGCTATTATCAGAAAAATTCGGTAATAAAATTAGCATTGCATATAATTTAATGCTAATTGGTTATATATATCTTTCAAGTGGTGAACCCAATGAAGCTTTAGATTATGCTATGAAGAGTTTGACCCTTCAAAGAGAACTAAACAATGAGGCTGGTGTCGCAAATTGTCTTTCTTTAGTTGGAGATATTTATTATAATAAGGGCGATTTTAATAAAGCTTTAAAATTTTGCGAACGAGGTTTATCGGTTAAGGAAATTAATAATCCAACCAAAACTGGGACATATCGAATTCTAGGAACTATTTACCAGGAAAAAGGTGAATTAGATAGGGCTTTAAAATTTTTTAAAAGAGCCGTTAAGCTTGCAGAGGAATTAAATTTAGGTTTAGAGTTGGAATTTAACCTTATGTATATTGGGGGTCTTTACAGGAGGATGGGTGATTATGATCAGGCTATTGAATATCTTGAACGCAGCTTGGTACTTTCCGAAAATGGATTCACACTTGTAATGATACTCTCACTTTTACGGTTGATTTATATACATCTTGATAAAGGTTCTCGTGAGCAAGTACAGCTGTATATAGTGCGTTTGAAGGAACTCGCTGATCAAAAAGAAAGTAGAATATTCACCCAAGCATATTTGATGGCAAAAGCATTACTGTTGAAAACGAGTGGTCGGATCCGTAATCATGCAGAAGCTGAAATGCTGCTAAAACAAATCGTTGAAGATGAGATTATTGTACCTCAAATACATATCTTATCTCTGATTTCTTTGTGTGATCTTTTCTTGGAAGAATTATCCATGTCTAATAATCCAGAAGTACTGGAGGAAATTAATCCATTAATTATGCGATTAGTTAACGTTGCAGAAAATCAAACCTCATTTTCATGGTTAGCTGAAGCCAAGGTCTTACAAGCGAAGATGGCATTAATCCAAATGAATGTCGAGGAAGCAAAACAACTATTAACAGAAGCTCAGCGTATTGCAGATTTAAACGGATTAAACTTGTTGGCGGCAAAAATCTCCGATGAACATGATAAATTGTTGGATCACTTAAATATTTGGAATACAATTAAAAAGGATGATCTCACTATAGCAGAACGGATAAAACTAGCTTCCTTTGATGGAGTTATAGACCGACTACAAGAAAAACGTGTGGTAGAGCCAACAGAATTAACTCCTGAAGTACCTGTACTTCTTTTAATAATAACTGAGGGTGGGTCTCTCTTGTTTTCTAACACGTTTTCCGAAGAATTAAAGTTCGAAGAAGATATTATTAGTGGATTTTTAACCGCATTTAACACTTTTAGTAGTGAAATTTTTTCGAAAGGACTCGATCGAGCAAAATTTGGTGAGAATACGATAATTCTGCAATCTACTAATTCCTTTTTGTTCTGTTATTTATTCAAAGGGCAAACATATCTGGCAAAGCAAAAGCTTACCAAATTTACAGAAAGAATACAAAAAAAATCTTCAATATGGGAAACTCTTGAGAAATGTTATAAAAGGAACCAACTTCTTGAAATTAAAGATAGTCCTTACTTAGAAAATATTATTACTGACATTTTTATTGGCTAAAACAGTTTCACATATTACATTTTTGATGATTTTATACCTACATACAGACCTCTTTCTTTCATTAGCCCATCTTTTAAAAACTCTGCTTTGAAACCAGCATTATTCATTATTTCTAAGAACTTATCAGTCTCAAAAAGTCCTACTTCATGTTTATCAACAAAATATTTTACCTCTTTATCTCTTTCGACAATTAAATAATGCATTTCCATAACTGAAAGATCCTTATCTAAAGCTGTTGTATTTAATCTGGCAATTTTAATGTCTTCTCCATCATAAGTTGTCATTCCAGGGTGACCCACCCAATATGTAGATTTAGTAAACCATGGTTCAATTATTACGACCCCACCTGATTCTAAATGTTTATCAAAGTTTAAAATTGTTTTTTTCAAATTATCATAAGTTTTTACATATCCAATTGAACTAAACAGACAGGTTACTACATCGAATTTATCATTCAAATCAAAGCTTATCATATCTGCTGGTTTGAAATCTACATCACTAATATTATTTTTTGCAACACTTATCATTTCTTCATTCAAATCAATACCTGTACAGGAGAATTTTTCTTTAAAATATTCTATATGTTTTCCTGTTCCACATCCTACATCAAGTAACTTATTCCCATCGGATTTCTTATATTTTTTAATTAATTTATTAATTTTCTTAGATTCCTTTTTATAATCCTTCCAAGAATAAATTAAGTCATAATACTTTGCTAATTCCTTATACATAATTCTCATTTACATTAATACTTAATATGATTATAATATACCTAAGATTTTTCGTGCTTCATTTGGAGATGCAATATCTCTTCCGAATTCATTTGCAATTCTAACCACTTTTTCTACTAACTCTCCATTTGATTTTGCTAATACACCTTTAGAAAGATATACATTATCTTCAAAACCCACTCTTGCATGACCTCCTTTTTCAATAGATAATGTTACCATTGGAAATTCATGCTTTCCGATCGCACATACTGTATATGCGGAATCTTTTGGTATACTCCCCACAAGAAAGGTTAAATCACGAGGTGAAGCACTAATACCTCCAATCACCCCAAGCACAAAGTTAAAATGCATTGGTTTTTTGATATACCCTTTTTTTTGTAATCGTAATGCCATATCAATCATCCCTTTATCAAAACATTCTAATTCATACCTAATGCCCCTTTTATTCATTTCTTCAGCGAAAAATATGATAGTATTTTCTGTATTGATAAATATTTCATCTCCACCAAAATTCATTGTTCCACAATCCAAAGTTGCCATTTCAGGTGGAGGTTCTAAATATATTGGTTGCAATCTTTCTTCATTGCTCATACCAACCGCACCTCCTGTAGATGGTTGAATAATGACATCTGGGCATCTTTTTTTTATTTCTTCAATACATACTCGAAATCTTTCTTTGTTTTGAGTAGGTTTTCCATCGTCTTCTCTCACATGTAAATGAATTATGCTAGCTCCTGCTTTATAGGCTAATTCTGCTTCTTTTCCTATCTCTTTAACTGTATAAGGGATTTTTGGATTATGATCCTTAGTTACTTCAGCTCCACATATAGCTGCCGTTATTATTAATTTTTCCATTGATGACCACTAATGTTATTTAAAAAAAGATTATTTAAAAAAATCGTTATTTACATATATCAGTATCGCTATTAAGTTCTCTTCATTTGGAAGGGGTTTTCCATGGATGGTACCCCAAAATTTAATGAAAAAATGGTCACATGAAAAGGATCATACATTTCAATGAGATTTGTAATTTAACAAGTCAAGAAATAATTGGTCAATCTTGGAATTTCTGTCCCATTTGTGGTAATCGAAACACAGTAGATACTAGATTGTGCATAGAATGTGGTATTAATATTGAAGAAATACAATAAGCCACATTAACTAAGAGATTTATTTTAAATCTAAATAATTTTTTCTTGCGACATTTTATCAATGTCTTCATTATTATACCCTAATTCAGTAAGTATTTCTTTAGTATGCTGTCCTAAAGTTGGTGGTGCTGTGAGGATTTCTCCAGGTGTATTAGATAATTTGATTGGAATTCCAGTTACTTTGACTTTTCCTGCTGTTGGATGTTCAAGTTCCTTTACCATTTCCCTGTGTAATACTTGAGGGTCACTAAAAATCTTATCCATATTATAGATAGGGCCACATGGTACCCCCGCTTCAGTCAAGATTTTAAGCCATTCATCAGCTTTTTTATTGCAAATTACATCTCCGATAATATCAATTATTTCTTCCCTATTTTTAACCCGCATAGCATTTGTAGCAAATTGCTGTTCATTCATTAGATTCTCTAATCCAAGAGCTTTACAAAATTTTTGCCATAATTGATCATTACCAGCAGCAACATTAACATATACATCTTTAGCTTTAAATGCTTGGTAAGGAACAATTACAGGGTGACCAGAGCCTAGTGGTTTTGGAATTTCTCCTGATGCAAAGAAAGAACCAGCACGATAGGTTAACCAAGCTACTTGACAGTCTAACAAACTTAGATCTATCATCTGTCCTTTACCACCCGTTTCTCTATTAAAAAGTGCTACTACTATCCCATATGCCGCGAACATTCCACCGGCAATATCGGCAACAGCTACTCCAACCTTGACGGGAGGACCATCAGGTTCACCTGTAATGCTCATCAATCCACCCATTCCTTGAAGAACTTGATCCATACCGGGCAATAACCGATACGGACCATCTTGTCCAAACCCAGATATGCTACAATATATAATCTTTGGGTTTATCTCTTTTACTTCATTATAGGATAAACTCAACTTTTCCATTGTACCAGGACGAAAGTTTTCAATCAAAACATCAGACTGCTTAATTAATCTATGAACGATCTCTATAGATTTCTCCTTCTTTAAGTTTAAAGTCATGGATTTTTTATTTCGGTTAACACTTATAAAATAGGCGCTTTCTCCTTTAATAAAAGGAGGACCCCATGCTCGAGAATCATCGCCTCTTTCAGGCATTTCTATTTTGATTACTTCTGCACCCATATCTGCTAGCATCATTGTACAATAAGGACCAGCTAAAGCCCTTGACAAATCCAAAACTTTTATTCCTTCCAATGGCCGAACCATAGAATTTTTCACTTGATCATTTTTTTACATTCATTTAAAGATTCACTAATCATATCAGCGGCAAAATCTAATTCTTCATTTGTATGCCGATAACATATATAGCCGTGGTGAAATGGCTGAAGAAAGACTTTACGCCGAATTAATTGTGTGTAAAATTCCTCACGTAATTTTTTATATAAAAGATTTGGATCATGCTCAAATGTAATATATGGCATCCAAGGTCCCCCAGAGAAAACACATGGAACACCACTTTCTTCGATCAAGTCAATTACTTTTTTAGCGAATTCATTTCCCTTTTTATTAATATTTTCCAAGACTTTTTCCCTTTCTAAAATCTCTATTGTCTTAAGTGACGCAATTTGTGCTAAGCTATTTGGAAAAAAAGTTGAACTAAGAAAAACTTCTTCGACCAATACATTCATAATCTTTTGTTTTCCTCCAAGGAAGCTTATAGGATAACCATTTGCCATTGCTTTTCCAAAAGCAGCAAGATCAGGTATTACACCAAATAATCTTTGTGCTCCTCCTAGATCAAACCGAAACCCAGTGCGAATTTCATCAAACATCAATAAAGAACCATATTCATTAGTAATTTTTCGAAGACCTTCTAAAAATCCGGGGTTTGGCATCTCTACTTTATGACCTCCTGGATGATTAATAGGTGTAGTAATAATAGCTGCTACATCATCACCATATTTTTTCATCAACTCTTCTACTTGATTAAGATTATTAAATTCAAATTCATGCACATCTTCAAAGAGTTTCTTAGGTATCCCTCCAGAAAGTTCATGACCTATAGCCCAATCATGCCATCCATGATATCCACATCTAAGTATTTTAAAACGTTTTGTAAATGCTCGAGCAACTCGAATTCCTGTTGTTGTAGCATCTGAACCTGTTTTAACAAAAACCATCTTCTCACAACAGGGTATTAATGATTTTAATTTTTGAGCTAACTTATTTTGTACTGGTTGGGTCAATGACATACAAAAACCCTTATCTTTGATTTGTTTTATAACTTCATTATCAATTTCCCCTTCTCTGTGTCCAATTATTATTGGTCCATAAGCACACAACATATCAATATATTCATTTCCGTCAACATCAATAACCTTTCCACCTTTTGCCTTCTCAAAAAATATCGGATATTCACCTTCAATAAAATTACTTGGGCGTCTAATTCCTAAAATTGCCCCTGGTATTAATTTAAGCGCATCTTCATAAAGTTTAAATGTATTTTTTAAAGTTAATTTTTTAGACATTTTGTACTCCTCAAGTTTAGAATAATTAAAATAATTTATATATAACATAATTTTTGAAGATTTTTAAAAGGAAAGGTCTTACAATTATAATTCTTATAATTCACAAAGTTTTAATGAATTTTACCTTCCTTATACAAATAGTTCTTGCATGAGGATTATAAATAATAATAGTACTATTTTAGTTTGTTTATTGTTTTGGAATCTTTGGATAAAATTAATGAATAAGTGATGTTAAGAATGGGAGAAAAATTAATTTGTTCGGTTTGTGGGAAGGAGCAAGAGGTACCAAAATGCTGTGATAAATCTATGATACTTAAAAATGGATATTTATTATGTTGCTGCTCAGAAGAATGTGGATATCAACCTATTCCTGAATGTTGTGGAAAAACGATGGTATATACATAAATTCAAGAAAATTATAAAAATTAAGATTTTAAAAAATAATATTTTTTTACCAAATTAAGTTTGCAATTACATCTTTAGCTGTTTCAGCTTGTCTCTTGTTTAGGATTTTTCGAATTCTTAGATCATTAATTGAATCTTCTAATCGAGTATCTAAGTTCTTCATCTCCATTAAATTATTTTTATCACCTTGAGTTTCCACTAAATCTATCATTGCGTTATCTTTATTCATTAAATCCCTTAGTTTTTTCCGAAAGCTTGCTTTAACTTTTGTCTTCACAGGTTTTCCTTTATCTATCAATATTGGTAATATCGGCGCTCTTTCAGTAGTTCTATTTGTATTAGGATCAAGGAAGTAAAAGATGTATATTGGTATTCCAACTATAACATTTTGTGTTTTTAGCTCTAGAGTATAGTTATTAAAAAAGTTTTGAACATTTGTCATTTCTTTATCCTTGACACTTTCGATATTATTTAAAGAAGATTGCTTTTCCGTTGCAATTTGGGCAACCACTCCTTCAGCAGAACTTAAATCTTTACTTAATCCAGAGTGTTTTGCCTCAATTTGCTTCTCAACTTCTGTTTTTTTGCGTTCTAGTTCTTTTAACTTTTGTTGTTTTGTTTTCTCAAGATCAGATATTTCACGTTGCACATTTTTCCTTAATTGAGCAATTTCATTTTTATAACGTGTAATTGAATTTCCTAAATCTCGATATTTTAAATCAATATCTTTTAAAGCCTCTTCTGTTAAAAAAAGATCTCTTTGATTTAATGCATTCCTCATACTATCAACACTGCCTTTAAGAGTGCTGATACTATTATTTAATTCACCAGTTTTGTCATTGATTTTATATTTACCACTTTTTACCAATTCTTCTGGAGATTTTTCAATTTCTCGTTCTTTTTCTGCTTGCAATTCTTTATTAAGTATAGCTAATTGTTTTTCTTCTTCACCTGTGTCAACTTTAGTATCTCTGATTTTATCAGCATCTTTGCCTCCTTTTTCAATCCATCTTTCACATAGTTTTGTAATAGCATCTCCAAAAGTATCAAGAAGATGAACATCCTTTTGAGTTACATATTCAGGAATGTCGTTTACAATTTTAGTTTGATTTACACTTTTTGAAATCGAACCCCCTTCGAGTAGAAAATACGGAGAAGGGTGGGCGCTTAAATTGTATTGATTAAGGAAGAAGTTCTGAAAATAGCCAATTTCATTGGTATTAAAGAGAGCCTCTTGGATGACTAAACCTCTTTTGAAGTTTTTAGATCTTTTAAGGTAAGTATTATTAAATTGCCGTAAAGAATTAAGAAAACTCACCGGATCTGCTCCTTTAATAACCGCTTCTGGTCTTGGGGGCATTTTAGCAAATTTCCCTATATTCAACTTCTCTTGTTTATTATAAAGATAACTCATTACACACGCTCTAGTATCAGATAAAGGGATTAATCGAACTGGCCAAAAAGCAGTTGAGATTTTTGATAATCTTCCCAATTTTTTAAGATTTTTACTATAAATTCCTATACATTCAATTAAAGCCATTGCCAATTCATTTAATACTGCAGCTTGACTCCGTGCGGGAGTGACCTCACCCACATTAATTAAATAAGGTACTACTTTATCAACCATATTTGATTCACTTGATATTTCTATATTATTTTTTAATTACGTTTTAATAATTAAAGTTTTGGTTTTAGCTCCATCATTATAAAGGTTCTATATTAAAATTTTAAATAGAGTGAAAGAAAATTAATATCATTAACAAAAAGATAATTCAAATATCAATGATGGTGAAATGTGACGGAAAAATTTCTAGAAGGGAAAGGGTGCCTCATTACTGGAGGCGCATCTGGATTTGGTAGGGGTGTAGCCTATGCCTTTGCCGAAAGAGGGGCGGACTTAGTTTTAGTTGATATAAATGAAGAACTCCTTAATGAAACAAGTAAGAATGTCGAGAAAGAAACAAAACAAAAAGTAATCCCCATATTATGCGATGTATCAGAGGCTAAGCAAGTTAAAAAAATGACTGAACAAGCTTTTTCAGAACTAGATAATATATATGTTTTATTTAATAACGCAGGTACCGAAGCAGCTTATGGTGTAGATGTTTTAAAAGTAGGTGAAAAAGCATGGGATTTGACTATGAATGTTAATCTTAAAGGTCAATGGTTAACAGATAAATTTGTGTCCCGTAAAATGAATCGACAAAAATCTGAGCCTTTAAGAGGGAAGATTATTCATACTTCATCAATTGCAGGGACAGTTGTTGATCCCTTAATCCCAGTTTATAGTATAAGTAAAATTGGGATAATAGCTTTAACACAGCTAGTAGCTAAAAGTCTTGCTCCTTATATTACCTCAAACGCGATAGCACCGGGATTTCATGTCACAGGTGTTTATGGAAATAGAAAAGATATTATGATTCAGACCATGAAAGATGGAAATGTAAAAACACCATTAAATAGAATAGGGACTATTGAAGATGTTGTTGATTTAATGGTTTTTTTAGCCTCACCAAGAAGTAATTTTATAACCGGTCATACATTTCCTATAGATGGAGGTATCGCTGAAGTAGGTGTCGCTCCAAATACATTAAAGTCTGATATTTAAATCTTTTAAGAATATTATTTACTTTTAAAATCAAAATGAGATAAATCATGATGGATTTAATGATTGCAGGATTAGAAATTTTTATGGCAGTTGGTTTTATTGGGTTTTGGATCTACTTTTTTATAGCTGAGAATAAAAAACCTGATCAACGAGAAGGGTATCTTGAATTTGAGAGATCCTTTCCGTTACCAGATTTAGGATGGGCAGTGCCTTGTTTAATCTTAGGAGCCATTGGCCTTATTATGAACGAAAAATTTGGGATTTTTTTTTCAATTGCAGGTGGAAGTACTATGGTTTTCTTGGGCTTACTTGATATTTCTCACAATCTACAATATGGGGGATATAGTGGTGAAAAATTTGAAATTATTCTAAATCTAGTAGTTAACCTGTTTTGTATAATTTTTGGACCTATTTTTATGATTTATGGTTGGTCAAATATATAAAATTTGAGGAAATTATTTTTATCAAAATTCTGAAATAATTTAAGTGAGATAATATGAAAAAAGAGAAATTAGTTAGACAGCAACCATTTAAAGACAAAATTGCTATTATCACTGGTGGATCTCAGGGATTAGGAAAAGCATCAGCAAAATATTTTGTAGAATTAGGGGGAAGCGTATGTATTATTGCAAGGAGGACAGAAATTTTAAAAGAAGCTGCTAATGAGATTAATGAATTAAAACTTGGTGATTCCCAATTTATAGAGATCATTGCATGTGATACCACAATTATGGATAAATTAAAACCACTTTTAACTGAATTTATAGAGAAATATGGAATTCCTGATTATTTATTAAACTGTGTTGGGTATGCGTATGCCAATTATATTGAAAAATGTTCTCTCGGTGATTTTAAAAAGAACATGGAAGTGAATTATTATGGGCAGTTAGTTCCAATTCTAATTCTATTACCCTACTTTATGAAGGAAAAAAAGGGACACATTGTAAATGTTTCTTCCATATTAGGGTATATGGGCTTAATGGGCTTTACAACTTATGTTCCATCTAAATACGCAGTAGTAGGTTTATCGGAAACGCTTCGAAATGAGTTAAAACCTTACAAAATTAATGTATCAATTCTTTATCCTCCTTCTATGGATACTCCTGGATTTGAAATAGAAAACAAGATAAAACCTGAAGAATGTCGAATAATGGAAGCAAGAGGAGGACTTGAAACACCTGAAAATGTTGCTGAAGTCTTTATACATGGTATTTTAAAAAATAAGTTTAACATTTTACCTGGTG
>JAHLWJ010000557.1 GCA_019057975.1 Promethearchaeota archaeon
TAAAATCAAGCTTATATACACTTTAACAGGAAATATTAATATAATCAAAAATGAAACTCAAAATTTTAAAAAATTAAAAGAATTAGATGTCAAAATAATAAACTTAAAATTATCCAGAAATATTGAAGATTTATTTAAAATAATAATCGATAATGGTTTTAATTGTTACGTTTGGGGAGTTAATACAAAAATGAGTATGAAGAAAGTTATAGAATTAACCTATTATAATCAACAAGTAAAAGCAATTTACACCGATTATCCAGACATACTATTTGCTTTTATAATGGAATATTTTAAATAAAAAAAGAACTAATTAGGATCATTATTAAAAAGTTCTCTATTTATTAATTTTAATTCAATTAACTCTACAAAGGTATGAGAATGCTTGAAAAATTTAGAGAGTCATTTGTTATAAAACTATTGTTAATTATTATTATAGTGTGGGTTATACTAGCTTTAGTTTTTGGTTTTACAGATTTAGAGATATCAAAAGCTGTCGTGGATGATAGCTCAGAATGGGGTATCTTCGGAAGAGATTATGGTGAAGTTCCGGGTTATGCATTAATAGCAATAGCGTTATCAACTTTCTTAGGAAGTTTTAATAATAATTTAAATTTACAAAAAATCCCTGCCTATATATCCGTAATTGTTGGAGTCCTATTTATCATATTTGCAGGTGATGAGACAGATTTATATACCGGATGGGGTTTAATTATTCCGATGATATTTTATGTAATTATTACGTGGAATAAGGATTGGAAGAATTATAGAACTTTAGCAGGAATAATTTCGCTGTTAGCAATTATCAATCCTTTAGTACTTGTGCAAATAATGAAACTCTTATGGGGAAGAGTTCGATTTAGAGACCTCACTGCTCCTGGTTTTGTAGATTATACTCCTTGGTTTTTGCCACAGGGGTTCACTGGAAACCAAAGCTTTCCTAGCGGTCATACAGCAATGTCATTCATGTTCATACCACTATTAATACCTCTTCGAAAAATGTATTTAACAAATCTTAGTAAACAAATTTTAGCATTAATATTAATAATCGTAGTAATTGGCTGGGCTTTATTTGTTGCAGCTTCTAGAGTTATTGTAGGTGCTCATTATGCATCAGATGTTTTATTTTCAACTATGATGGCAGCAGTTATTACAATTCTGCTCTATAAAAAACTATATATCAAAACATCATGATTTAAAACTGATATAATAATAGAGGGAAAAAAAGTAAAAAATATTTAAAAAAATAAGGATTAAGATTTGCTAGTTAATCTAAAGTTTTTAACTTTTATTGGTGCTACTATACTTTTAATGTCATAAACTTGTATAATAGGTTGTCTAAGTTCTTTTCCAACTTCGATTTCTTTAAGGATTCTTGGAATCACATCCGTAAATCTCATATTTTTAGCTGATCCTATAATTTCACCACCTTTGATGATGAATAAGCCATCTTTAGTCATTCCAGTAATTGAACCTACTGGTGGGTTAACAAAATTGACATAATGAAGATTGGTAATCAATAAACCATTTTTGGTTTCTGAAATCATCTCTTCTTTATTATATGTGCCTGCTTTCATAGTTCCAGCAAATGGATAACTTAAAGCTTGTCCAAGAATAGTAAAACATGTTCCCATTGCTTTAGTTCCCAATCTAGCTGCATCCAAACGAGAGCATGAATAATTCTTCAAAACACCATTTTCAACCACAGGGAAAGGTTGAGTAGCTAAACCCTCATCATCTATTGGTCTAGAAGCTAAATGTTCAGGATTATGAGGATTATTAATTAATGTTAATTTTTCATTAAAGATTTGTTGTCCTATTTTGTCTGTTAAAAAACTATTATTATTTATTATGAATCTTGAAGATGTAGCAAAACCAATACAGCAAAGTAGTTCGTTAACAGCTTGATGATCCAGTATTACTTCATATTCTCCAGTATCAATTGCTTTGGCGCCTAAACCATGAATTGCTCTTTCTGCAACCTCCTTCGCTTCTTTCTCCATTCCAAGTTTTGATAATATTCTAGACCCAAAAGTACTATTAGAACGACTTTCTTCACCATGTTCTAAGGCATTAATATTAATGGTTGAGTTTATATTCGTAGTAGGATAAAACAACTCTTGACCTGCCGAAGAAACAAAAAAACAAAAACCATTAGATAAGATCATATTTCCTGAAACACCCTCGATTCGTTTGTCAACAGCTTCTCCTGCGACAATGGCTTCTTCTACTTTATCAACAATAGTATCAGGACCTACATTTGATACTTTTGGATCATTGAGAGATAATGAAGGATATTGTTGTTTCTGTTTAATAAGTCCAGGGTACTTTGGATCAGGTGGAACTATCTTTGCTGTGCTGATGAGATAATCTAAGATGTTTAGGATACCTTTCTTAGTTAAGTCATTTGTAACTGAATTAGCTCTTTGTTTATCTTTGTAAATAACGGTAATAGCTATCTCTCTACATAAATCTGTGTAATTTTGTAGTATTTCTGAATTGGAAAAACGGGTAACGTATTCTTTTCCTATAGAAGCATTTATGAAAGCTTCACATCCAGAATCTTGCGCTCGTTTTAATGCAAGTTCTGAAAGTTCTATAATCAATTCTTTTTGTTTATCTAAACTCATTTTTGCACCTCCTATCCACTAAATATATTTACTCCTTGGAATCTGGACCATGGCCCCCCATGTGAGACCCACATTAACTGACAATATGGTGCTCCTTTACCACAAACAGGTCCATGACCTTCAACTTTCCATTCCCTAGTCATCATATCTAATCCACCCCAGAACTCAGGAGTAGCTGCTTGATATATAGTATTTTTTAACGGTTTACCAAGCTCTCCATTTTTAATTTCATAAGCAATTTGCACAGCAAATTGGAAATTTAATCTTTTATCATCAATACTATGCGATTTCCAATGAATACCATAAATTCCTTCCTTTGTTTCTGCAATCAGTTCATTAATATTTTTGGGACCTTCTGGATCTGGTTCTAGATATAAATTACTCATTCGTATGAGTGGGAAACGATTATATCTATCAATTCTGGCATTTCCATTACTATGATCTCGGCCTATTAGTTTAGCTGTTTGTCTGTTTGATTGATAATCATTGAAAATTCCTTCTTTTACGACATAAAACTTTTTAGTTTTTACTCCCTCATGGTCATATTTTTCATGTCCAAGAACGTTTGGCATTGTAGGATCACAAATCAAATTCACTTTCTCTGATCCAT
>JAHLWJ010000558.1 GCA_019057975.1 Promethearchaeota archaeon
ATTATATTTTAATTATTGATAATGAATCAGATCCATTTGCTACACCTGGATTTATAGCTTATTTAAATATTACTAATACCGGACCTGAAAGTAGTTATTATGTGTTTTCTGATAGTCTTTCTCCCGGTACATACTATTATTTTTTATGTCAAATCGATGGGGTGGGGCATCAAAGTGATTTTATAACAGGATCTTTTACAATAACTAATATCAAGTATGGGGGAAATAATTTTACGATTTTAGATATATTGCCTTATATACTTGCGAGTGTAATCGGTTCGGTAACCGCAATAGTTGTAGTGAAAAGAAGAATTCAGAGTCGTATGCATCCTCAACGAAAGAAAATATCGCTTAAATCTATAATTTCACATATCAATAAAATTTCAAATATAAAACCAGTTTTTAAAATGGAAGAACAAGAGGAAAAGTCTGAAGATAAAATAAGTTCTAAAAAAGACAAAATCGAAGAGGGAAAATTAAAAAGGCGCTTGAAGGTGATTAAGGCATTAGGAGAAGAGTTATTTAACGAGGGAGCTTATTTTGAAGCTAAAAAACAATTTAAAGAAGTAGAAGAGCTTTATTTAACATTAGGCAACAGTAAAAAAGCAGCTTTATATTCGAAATTGATTAATGAAATTGATACATTAAATAAAGAACGTGAAACAAAATTAGAATTGTTAGAGCAAGAAAAATTAGAGGACCATCCTAAAAAAATACTTACCTTATATTTCGATTTAATAGATATAGCAAAAAGATTAAAAGATTCTGATGCTGTTAAAATGTATCAATCTGAAATGGAACATTTATTTAATACAAAAAAACTCAGAATACCTGATTTTGAACATAAAAGAGATAGTTTTGAGAAAAAAGCTGACTTATTACTAAATCAAAATCATTTAGAAAAAGCAATAAAGCTTTATGAAAATTGCGAAAAAATTTCTCGCTTCTTAGTAAAAATCGGCAGAGAAGAAGAAAATTTTAATCTAAACAAATTTATAGATAAAAAAAATGAATGTATAAGAAAAATCACATTATAGCAAATTAAAGGAATGAAATTATGAAAAAGATACCAGGAACCCTTTATCAATTAGAAATTAAAAATTCAACTGATACTAGTTTTAATTTAAATATAAATTATAGAACTCAGTTAGTTTTTGAAAAAACAGGATTGGTAGAAGAACAAATCATATATAACGTTGAGAAGTTTTTCGATGATAAAGATTTGAGTATTCCACGCAATAGAATCGAGTGGATCATTAAGGAAGAATTAAAGCAATTATCACCTGATGATGATATAACTTTTATTGAAAGTACTGTATCCAAATTGATAGAAGAATTCCAAGAAATACCGTCAAATGAAATGAAAAAAATAGTCTTAATGGGGCTGTCTAATGCTGGAAAGACTTGCATCTACGAACGTGTATTTGAAGGTAAGAAGCCGTGGGAATTAATGAAATCTGCCGCAACAAAAGGAATTACTTATAAAAACTACGAAGTAAGTTCGATTGCAAAGCCAATGATTTGGGATTTGGGGGGTCAGCAACAATACCTAGATGAATATCATGGACCCTTAAAAAAAAATATTTTTCAGCAAGCTTCACTATTATTATACGTTGTTGATATAACGGATTATGATCGGTTTGAACATGCTCAGGTTGAATTCGAATGGAGCGCCAATCAAATTCTTTCATTTAATCCAAATGCACAAATATATGTTTTTCTACATAAATCTGATCTCATTCATGATAAAAATATAATGATTTCATATATCAAGAAATTATTTGCTAAAAATGTTTCTAGTGAAATAAATTATTATTATACTTCTATTTTTGATGAATCATTGTTTAATGCATGGAGTGAAATAATTCGAGTACTCTCCCCTAAAAGTACGTTTATTAATTCGATATTAAGTTTATTGAAAAATCAAAATGGAGTCAAAGATGCTCTGTTAATTGAAAAATCGACGGGACTTGCATGTGGTTCCACGATAGATGCATCTGAAGAAGATATTGTAATCGGTATGATTTCTTTATTAATTGTAACAATTGATAAGGTCACTAGAAAAATGGATTTAGCTAATCTAAAGGAATTTAAATTGAAAACAGATTCGAGTTGCCTTTTATTAACTGATGTGACTCCTGATTTAATTCTCGTGATCCTGTTAAATCAATCTGGTTCAGATACTAATTTATTACAGGAAATTGAGGAAAAAGGTAAGGAAGTCTCCCGACAACTTAAAGAACTATGGAAATATTAAGAGGTATCGTGATAAAATGCCAAAAGGTATATTTTTTCTAATTCATGATGAAATTAAAGGACCAGAAATTAAATGTTCTTATTTTAATGGACAAATGTCATTACCTCAAGAATTTATATCAAAGTTATATATGTCTCATGCAGGATTTGAATCATCTTCCCTCATAGAAATTAAATATGATCGTTATAAAAGTGTTTCATGTTATACTGGCAATCTCGATCGTAGGAGCCAAAAAGAAGGTATTTTAGGTATAATCTTTGAAGAAAATGAAGATTATAGCAATTTAGATTTGTTCTTAAGAAGAAATTTATTTGAAGCATCAAATAAACAAGATGACCAAACTATGGAGGAAATTTTTTCATATAGACTTCTAAGTTTTCTTAAGATTGTAAGTATTTTTGAAAATGTAGAAATTGAAGATATTCCTGAAATTTTCATTTTAACAGGAAATGAAGAATTTAAATCATGTTTATTGAAAATTGGTGAAGGGAAAGTTACAACTTCAGAAATGACAGAGATTTATAACAACATTACAGAAAAACAAGTAATTGCTCAATATAGTTATGTTAAATTGAATTCAGAGCTTTTAAATAATGCATATCTCATACTAAAACTTACCAAACCACTTCAAGAAATTGATAAGATAATTTCAACTATCAAACCATATATTGAAAACTTTTTCTATTATTCATTAGAAATTTTAGCTTTATTTCTCATACCTTCTCTTATCAGAATCGTTCCATTTAAACCAAAATTGGCTAAAAAGTATTCTGATAAATTTAAATCAATCTTACAAAATCTCCAAAAGTCAGAAAATTATGGACATGAATTTAATAATATTGTTTCTTATCTGATAAAAGGAGATATTTATCTTTCTCCTATTTAATAAATTTAAATTAAGGCAACTATTTTCTTCACAATATTTCTTAAAAACATAATTCCTATTGCGAAATTTACAATGTTTGAAAACAATAAAA
>JAHLWJ010000559.1 GCA_019057975.1 Promethearchaeota archaeon
TATAATGAAAAAATCAGCTAAAGAGTATCAATTTCTTATCAATAATATTTTAGATGTTATTGTTGAAATCAATCTTGATGGAACATTTACCTATGTTAATCCCCAAGTTAAAGATATGTTCGGATACAATCCTAAAGAGGTAATTGGTACTCCTTTTTTTAGTTATATCCATCCAGATGATATGCCTGATCTCATGAAAAGTTTTGAAAAGGCTATAAAAGGAAAAGAGATAGTTGCCCTAGAATATAGAGTTAGACATCAAGAAGGTCATTATATTCCTGTTTTTGCTAAAGGTTCTTTAGTAGAAATAAATTATAAAGTAAAAATTGTAGGAGTTTTAAGAGAAATCTCAGAAAGGAGGTTAGTAGAACAAAAATTAAAAGAATCTGAAGAAAATTTTAGAGAGATCACTGAACAATCTTTTATGGGGATTTGTATAATACAGAATTCTAGTATCAAATATATAAATAAAACCATTACGAAAATGTTGGGATATTCTGAAAAAGAAATAATGGAATGGTCCATGAAAGAATTTCTCAATGTTGTTCATCCTGAGGATAGAGCTCTTGTTATAAAACGATTGAGCAGTAGACAAAAAGGAGTGATTGATGAGAAATTAGGTACAGTTTATAGGATTTTTACTAAAAATGGTGAAATAAAATGGATGGATACCTATTCCAAAATTATCCAATATCAAGGAAAAGACGCAATTTTAGCTACACTTGTAAATGTTACCGAACGTAAGAAGGCTGAACAAAAATTAAGTGAGTCAGAAGAAAAGTATAGGGAGCTTTTTAATAATATGAGTAGCGGTGTGGCAGTTTATGAAGCTATAAATGATGGTGAAGATTTTATCTTTAAAGATTTTAATCTAGCGGGAGAGAAGATTGATAATGTAAGAAGGGAAGATCTTATTGATAAAAAAGTTTCTGAAATGTTTCCTGAAGTAAAAGAATTTGGACTTTTTGATATTTTTCAGAAAGTTTGGAGAACAGGTAATTCAGAATCTCATCCAATTAGACTCTATAATGATAATAGGATTGATGGATGGAGAGAAAATTATATTTATAAATTACCCTCAGGAGAGATAGTTGCTGTTTATGACGATGTTACCGAACGTAAGAAGGTAGAGCAAAAATTAAAAGAATCTGAAGAAAAATATCGCATGATTTTTAATGGGGCTAATGATCCTATCGCAATATTGGATGGAGAGAAAATTATTGATTGTAATGATATTACTGTAGAATTATTTGGATGTAAAAATAAAGATGAGATAATCGGGATTCCTCTTTGGAAGATATCCCATAAGAAACAACCAGATGGAAAAGATTCAGTTAAAGTGGCTAATGAACTTATCAAAAAAGCTCTTTTAGGAGAATCTCAAAGATTTTACTGGAAATATATGAAGAAAGATGGAACTTTCTTTGATACAGAGATCTCTTTAAGCTGTTTTAAACTAGAAAACAAGGAATACTTAATGGCTATTATAAGAGATATTACTGAAAGAAAAAAGGCAGAGAGAGAATTAAGAGAAATAAATCAATTAAAAACAGAATTACTTGAGAGAACTTCTCACGAATTAAAGACACCTCTTATTTCGATTAAGGGATTTACTGATCTACTAATAGAATTACATAAAGAAAAGTTTGATGATGATGCATTCTCAATTTTAGAGGAGATAAAACAAGGTACTGAACAGCTTGAAACAATCATCAACAGACTTCTAGAAACTTCATTATTAGAATCAGGAAAGATTCAATTTAAACCCCGTATTGAAGATTTATCATTTCTAATTAAGTTTTGTATAAAAAATTTGCGAGGTTTAGCAAAAACAAGAAATCACTTCATAAATATAGATATATCTGATAATTTAATTCTTAACTTTGAGAAAGAGAGAATTTATGAAGTTATAACTCATTTAATTATCAATGCTATAAAATACACACCTCCTTACGGAGAAATTAAAATTCAAACTGAAAAGTTAGACGATTGTGTAATTGTATCTGTTCAAGATAATGGAATTGGTCTGTCAGAAGATGAAAAGAAGAAACTTTTTAAACAGTTTGGAAAAATTGAACGATATGGTCAAGGTTGGGATATTAGCATTGAGGGAACGGGAATGGGATTATATACTTCGAAGAAAATAGTTGAATTACATGGCGGAGAAATATGGGTAGAGTCTGAAGGGAGAAATAAAGGAGCCAAATTTTGTTTTTCACTCCCACTAAATAAAGATTAATTCAATTTCTTTTTAGAAGATAGAATTCAAATTGAAAAAATATTTTAATTTTTATTGTTTGTATTATATAACAATTAGATTTTATATCAAGTTGTATAATTAATTATCCCATCTCTTTAAATATGGATTTAATTAAATCTTTAAAAAGAGAAACCCATTTAGTAAAGGGAGGGTGGTCTAGCTTGGTATGATACTGTAGAGCTTTTCTCTATGGCATGAATCTTGGTTTGGGACCAAGGGGCCGGGGGTTCAAATCCCCCCCCTCCCATTTTATATTATACATTTCAAGTTTAATTATTGGTCGTCTATATGTCCATAAAATCTTCTATTCCTATCGAATTTTCATTCTTAAAGTAAACATCTGGAATTGATTCTTGAAGAGATGAAAAAATGTTCAATATGATAGCAGGATTAGAAGAAGACACAATATAAAACCTTAAAAATTTGCTAAATTTAGATATTTTAATATTTTCTTTAAAAAGTTGGAAGAGTTGTTGAACATCCTCATTTAAATCTGAATTTTTCTGTATCCAAGCAATAATTCTCTCTTTCTTGGTGATTTTATTTTTCTTAATTTTCAGAATTAATTTCATAAAATAATGCTCCAAAAATGATCTTAATATTTACCTTAAGTATTAGATTATATATTTAAACAAGGAGAATTTTAAAGAATTAATTAAGTGAAATCTAGATTGCTTATTTTTTTTGATTTAAACCCTTATTAAGTTCTTTTGTTTTTTTTTCAGTTTTTTTATCCTTTATCCAATATCTAATTTTTGGGAGTCTTTCATCAATTATAATTAAACCAAAAATCTGCTACCAAAGTAGTAATATATTTAAGTTTTTATGTTTTGAATAATATTGCAAAAAATACAATTTTTTTATAGTAAAAGATGATAAAAATATCAAGTCTTTCAAAATCTTTTGGAAGATTCAAGGCTGTAGAGAATCTCGATATTAATAT
>JAHLWJ010000117.1 GCA_019057975.1 Promethearchaeota archaeon
TTCCTTTTCTAAGAAATCTCTTATCTTTTCTATAATAATTTTGTTTTGCATTAACTATAATAAACCTTCTTTACTTTTTAAAGAGAATCTTAATATTTTCATAAAAAATTGATTACTTTAAGAAAATCTTATAGAAAAATTTTTTAATAATTAAAACAATAAATAATGATATTATTATAATAGTCTTCAATATACAATAAAATTATGGATTTTATATAAATGATAGTGCCCAGAATTAAAGTAGTAGTAAAATTTTTCCTTCAATTTAGAGAATTTTTAAAAAAAAAAATATTAGAAGTAGAACTTGAAGAGGGTGCTGATATTTTCCTACTTTTGGAGACTATATGTAATTTATATAACTTTCGAGAGAAACTATTCGACGATAAAAATGAACTCCGTCAATGGATTAAGATATTAAAAAATGGAAGACAGATCAGATTTTTAGATGGTATTAGAACTAAACTTATCGATGGGGACGAAATAGCATTATTTCCTCCTACAACTGGTGGATAATATTACTTGAATATTCCTTTTCTATTTTTAATACTATTTCTTAGTGATCAGATAGATTTTTATAATAATCATTCATAGTTTAAATTTAAAAAGATTAGAGATAAAAAAAAATCAAAAATTTTATTATAAAAAATAAAAGTGGTAATCTTATGGCAAAATTTGCAACAGATGAGTGGGCTGAACTGTATGCTAAAGCACTTAATGAAAACGAAAATTACAGAGCTGCTGCTGGTCCTAAGGGTTTTCCACCCGATGGGTGGGAAGGAGATTATATTTTTGTAATCGAGCCTGCTGGTAATTTAGACCATCAAATAAATATGTGGATAGGACTACATCACGGTAATTGTACGGGAGCTAAAATCTTAAAAGAAACAGAACCTTTTCAACTTATAAAAGCAGGAGAGAAAGCTCCAGAAGGTGTAATTGGAGTTGAATTTATTTATTCTGCAAAGTATGATACCTGGGAACTAATCTTAAAGAAAGAATTGGATGCCATTAAAGCATTATTGAAGGGAAAAGCGAAATTAAAAGGCGATATGGCAAAAGTACTAAAATCTACTAAAGCTGCGAAGGAGATGGTAGTAACTACAACTATCATTAAGACAGAACTTTGGTAAAAAATATTAAAAAAAAATTTTTTTTTATAATTTTATAAAAACCATATTTAATTTAATAAGATACATAAATAATTTGGATAATAAATTATGGAAGAATCTGAAAAGGAAATTTTATTTTCAAATTTAAAATAAGTATTATTAAGTGTAATAGAAAATAAACGACAGAATCCGAAAACTTTAAAGAAACTTAATAAATTTAAGGGAAAAATAAATATTGGGTTTCAAATTGAAAAGGATAACTATTTTTGGTGCGCTCTGATTGGAGAAAATGGGAATTTTACTTTCTCAAGAGGTAAATTAGACGATTATGATTTACTAATAAAAGTAGCTCCGGAAGATCTCTTGTTTATGGTTAGCGGTGAAAATTCAACCTTACATATGGAGATTAAAAAGAATGAGTTTGGATATAGAAAATTTCCACCTGGTAAGGGAAGCGATAATAAACGTCATCTTGGGATTATTTTGAAACTTCGCAAAATTATTGTTATATAATAAATTAAGAATATAAAATAATAACACTTCACAGGTAATTTTTCATAAATTTTCATCATTAATAGTTTATAATATCTTTCTACCCGTTTTTTTTATTTTTTACATTTCCAGAAAAATACCTTTTTATATAAGATTGTCTAAATAAATATTAATTCTTTTTTTTCTCAAAATAAGTTTTACTAATTTTTAAGAATTAAGTGAAAGAATTATGGTTGATGTAGAAAAAATCGTTGGAGAAGAAGGTAACGAATTAGTGATTCACAAGAAAATACCAAATCATAATGCTGTGTTAAAAGAATTAATCGATTTAGTCGGCGAAGAATATGTAATGGATAATTACGCTAGTTTATTCATCTATTCGGGAGATATGACAGAAAATATCCCTCATTTACCTGAATTTGTTGTAGCACCATTAACCGTTGAGGAAATTCAACAAATAGTCGTTCTGGCTAACAGAGAAAAGATACCTATAGTCCCATTCGTCTCAGGAGCCAACCTAGGAGGACTCACTATTCCGCAAGAGGGTGGTATTATCGTTGATCTGAAAAGAATGAATAAAATCTTGGAGGTAAATGAACGAGATCAATACGCAATTTTAGAAGCGGGTGTTACTTTCTCACAAATAAAAAATTACTTAGATAAAAACCATCCTGATTTAGTTTATACTTATACCTATGCAAGCCCAGCCCAAGGAGTTGTTCCTAACGCCCTTTTAGAAGGACTTGCCACAAATTCAACTAAATATGGAACCACAGCTTCACTAATTAATGGTCTCGAGGCTGTACTTCCAACGGGAGAAATAGTAAAAGTAGGATCTTGTGCTGCTAGTAAATATTGGTTTAGCCGGAATCCCCTACCTGATCTAGTTGGACTTTTTACTTCTTGGCAAGGTATGACTGGCATTGTCACTAAACTTGCAGTTCAACTCGATCCTAAACCAGCATACACAGGAATTAAAATGGTTATGTCAGACGAGATACATGATACTTTTCAATTAATGGAAGCATTGGCTAGAGCACAAATTTGCGATAATATAATACTATTCAATTGGGGATTGGCTTATGCGGTAATTCAAATGTCCAGAGAGTCTGTTGGAAGTGAGAAAATGGAAGGGGCACCAACTGTGAATTTGGAAATGGACATTTCAGCAATGAATACACTAAAAGAATTTGAAGCAAAAATAGAAATTATAGAAAAATTAGCCGAGAAATATGAGGTCGGTCTCTGGGACGCTGAAGATGTAGGAGATGGTATAACTAAGGTCCTTGACGTACCAATGACATTTGCAGGATTATTTACTCACGGACCTGGCGGTTTAACTTGGATTGGAGCTTATGGTCCTTGTAGCCAATATGAAACGGCTTGGAATGTTGCAAATGATGTATTTTCAAGGCATAAAAAATTTACTCCTTGGATTTATGCAAAAACTTTTAAGCATGGACACTTTGGAGCGATGAGAACGCTCCTCGGATTTGACAGATCAAATGCTGAAGAAGTGAGAGAGGCCAGAGTACTCATGCAAGAAATGGCAGAAGAATTAATGAATGTAGGTTATATACAATATAAAACGCCAGTATGGTGTACTGAAATGCTATTAGAGAAAATCGATCCCAATTACGCATTACTAATGAAAAAGATTAAAAATGCGATAGACCCTAATCGAATAATGAATCCAGGAAGGTGGGGATTATGACTGAAATAGATAAATGGACTCAATTATGTACTAGATGTGGAACATGCCATAGTATATATAAACTTAAATTATGGGAAAAAAGCGCCCCTGATTGGCTTCCAGTTTGTCCCGCAGGCGAAAAATATGGTTTTGAACCTTACTATTCCAGTGGTAGAATGTGGATTGCTAGAGGAGTAACGGAAGGAAAGTTGGATCTAGATGATCCAATGCTTTTAAAGATAATATATAGTTGTACATTATGTGGTAACTGCGAAGAACAGTGCCAAACGGATATATTAAACGAACATATAATCGAAATAATTGAAACTTTAAGAGAGAGATCTGTAGAACTTGGGTTAGGGCCCTTACCGAAACAAAAAGAATTTGGAGAGTGGATTAGAAAAGAACACAACCCGTATATGGAACCTCATGAGGAAAGACTAAGTTGGCTCCCATTCGATAAATCCGAATTACCTAAAAAAGCGGATACAGTATATTTTGTAGGGTGTACCTCTTCTTACAGACAGAAAAACATAGCATCGGCTACAGCAAATATCCTAAAGAAGTTGGGTACTAATTTCACTATTTTAGATGATGAATGGTGTTGTGGCTCTCCATTGCAAAGAACAGGGCAATCTGAATTTGCAAAAGAGTGTGCGGAGCATAACATAGAAGAATTGAAAAAAACAGGGGTGAAATGTGTCGTAACATCTTGTGCAGGATGTTACAGAATGCTAGTTAAGGATTATAAGGAGAAATATGGGTTTGATTACGATTTTGAAATTATACATTTTCCTGTATTTCTTTTGGATTTATTGAACAAAGATAAATTAAAAATGGAAAAAAATATCAATAGAACGGTAACATACCACGACCCGTGTCATATTGGTCGACACATGGGTATTTACAATCCCCCCCGAGAACTACTTGAGAAAATTCCTGGTATTGAGCTAAAAGAAATGGTCAGAATCAAAGAAAATGCTTGGTGCTGTGGATCTGGAGGGGGTGTTAAATCGAGCTTTAATGATTTAGCAATATTCGCAGCAAAGGAACGATGTGATGAGGCTATGAGAACAGGTGCACAAGCCATAGTATCTACATGTCCTTTCTGCTGGCGTAATTTAAACGATGCAATCGAGATAAACAAGCTAAACTTAAAGATGTATGACCTTGTTGAACTTGTTTGGGAAGTAATTAAATAAAAAGAAAAATAAAATAAAAAAGAAATAAATCTAAAAAAAAATTAAAAAAAAATTAAAAAAAAAGGGAAGAAAAATGTGTAAACATTGTGTACAATACGGTGATGGTACAAAATGGTATCTGAACCCAAAGAACTACAGTAGCGAAGTACTCGATAGTGATTTGACAAAAGTAAAAATGGAAGAAAATATGGTAGGACAACTTCTTGGTCTAACGGGCACAATGCGGGAAATTGCTACCACCGCGAAACGCTTTACATATGATATAGGCTTCGGTGAACATATAGATGATCCTTTCCCAGATTTATACGATGATGACGCGCGTACTCTACGTGAAGGTTTAGCTGGTCTAATAGATCTAGCGATTGGTGGACAAGTTGTTCCACTGGAGGATGCTGAAAAAATAGTTGATCTAAGCCCTGGAGATATGTTCGTTCTACCTTGCATATGCCGGAAATACTATGGTGGAAAAGAAAAAATGAGTTGCATGTTTCCAGAACCAGCAGCATCAGAAATGCAGAAAAATTTAGCTTGGGATACTCCAAACAAAATGGTTTCCAAAGAAGAAGCCAAGGAGATGCTAAGGGAATTTGATAAGGAAGGCTTGTTTCACGGAGTTTTCTGGTGTCCAGCTCCGATTCCATCTATGATCTGCAACTGCGAGTATCCTTACTGCATCGCACTTAGAGCTAGGCTCCATTATGACATAACTGATACTTTTAGAAAGGGAGAGTATGTTTCTCTCGTAGATCCCGATAAGTGTGATGGGTGTGGTGGTACTCCTAGTTGCCAGCCAGTTTGCACCTTCGGGGCGTTGAAATACTCACCAACTGATGTTAAAGTAAATACAAATCAGATGCAATGTTGGGGCTGCGGTTTATGTCGAACGGCTTGCCCAAATGATGCTATAAAACTTATACCACGTGAAGATGTTCCCCAATTAAAAGATGTCTGGTGAGGTTAAAAAATGGTTACAATAAGACCTATAATAACTTATGATAAAGAAAAATGTGGGGATCCGAGTACTTGTTTGGAATGCATAAAGAGATGCCCCTTAAGTGTGCTAGCTTATAGACCCTTAGAAACTCCAGAACCACCTAATCCACCTAAAGACTGGATCGTTGTTCCAACATGTCGCGTCATGTGTGCTTATCCTGCATGTAAATTATGTATTGAAGCATGCCCAAAAGACGCTATCAGCATTACTATTCCAAGCTAAAAAAATTTAATAAATTTAATATTTAACAAATTCTTTTTTTTTTTTAACTTAAAGATTATTGAACTTATTGGGGATTACCATTGACAAGTATAATAAGTGATAAAGTTCTTTGTGCCGCTATAGCAACCCACTTTTCTTCTCGGGGCTATTTTGTGAGACGAAACTATGAGATTCCAGATATAATGACCGTAGATCTAGTTTGTATTATGCCCAGAGTTTCTGATTTGGCGAAAAGGACTAAGAGCAAATGTTTTGTTCCTTCAGGTATTCTATATACTTTAATAGATCAAGGGTGGAAAACCACTGAGGAGATAGCATTAGAAACAAATTCAACTGATAAATTTGTTAGCTCAGCATTCGATGAAATTTGTGAGGATAAGTGGGTGGAAAAGAAAGAAGAGAACAATAAAGTTCTCTGGACGCTTAAAGATTACAGGATTCCATCCAAGGATTGCGTGATCGTACATTGTAGGAGCAGAGAATCCAAGAAATTCTTAGAAAAACTCAGTGACCTTGATGGATGTTATAATAAGCTATATTTTGCTTTTCCTTACCCAATCGACGAGGAATTTATAGATTTTTGTCACGAAAAAGGTATAGGAATCTTAATTTTCTACGAAAAAGTAGGATTTTTTAAAGAA
The DNA here is from genome assembly GCA_019057975.1 of Promethearchaeota archaeon. The sequence continues at coordinate 6,354 of JAHLWJ010000117.1, forward strand.
CTACTTCCACCAGAGATAAAAGCAGTCACTAACTTAAAAGCATATGCAAACATCTGCGAGGTTATCATAAAGGAAAATCTTCTCTACAAGTCAATAGATAGCATTTGAGATGAAATAAAGAGGAAATAATTATGTCTTCGAAAAAATCATTAACAATATCAGTCTCTGGTAAAGGTGGTGCAGGTAAGACAACTTTAACATCTCTGTTATTGAAAATCTTATTAGAATCTGACAAGAGAGATATCCTTGTGATAGATGCAGACCCCGCTATTAACCTACCAAGTGTTCTAGGCATTGAATTAGAAGGAAAGACTACTTTAGGAATGATTCTGGATAAAAAGAGAAAGGAAATGGAATTAGGAACTCATATTTACGGCAAAATTTTAGAAGGTGAAATATGGGAAAGCATTATCAACCAGAATGGTTTTGATTTGCTATTAATGGGGTGGAAGAAGGGTGAAGGTTGTTATTGCGCTCTTGACAGTTTTACTGCGATAATAATTGAATCTCTAACCAAAATGTATGATATTATTCTAATTGATTTTTACGCTGGATTTGAACATCTTAGTCGAAGAACCGATAGAGCCGCTGATGTTCTTTTGATTGTAACAGATCCATCTAAAATGGGATTAGAAACTGCACGTCACCTTAAAGAACTAGTTGAAGAAGTAAATATTTCGTTCAAAGATGTTTTTTTGGTAGGAAATAGATTTAATACAGAATTTGAACAACAACTTTCCGATTTTTCGAAAGAAATAGAAGTAACCTATTTGGGAATAATTCCCTATGATCAGAACATCGCAGAATTTAATTTTAGGGGTAGCCCATTAATCAATATACCTAGAGACTCTCCTGCATTAACTGCCGTAAGAAAAATTTTTGAAACAATATTTAAAAAATTCTAAATTTTGCGATCAGGGTTGGAAATTATGAATTTCAAAAAAGAAATTTCAGAAAAAGAAAACTTTCTTAAATATAAAAGACAAAAAGAGAAAATTTAGTAGTAATTGTTATATATTACTTAAACAAATTCTGAATTATTCATTTAAACATAAATTAAACAAAATTTTAATTAAGGAGTTCTGAAAATGTTTGGATATATGGGAAAAATTTTGAGGATAGATCTTACAAATGGAAAAATAACAGAAGAATTTCCAGATGAAAACACTTTAAAAATGTATTTAGGCGGAGCTGGACTAGCAACCAAATTTTTATTTGACGAAGTTAAAAAAGGAATAGACCCCTTAGGTCCAGAAAACAAGTTAATATACATGACAGGCCCTTTAACAGGGACAGTATCTCCAAGTACTGGAAGATATAGCGTAGTCGCAAAATCCCCACTCACTGGCGCCTGGGGACAGGCGAATTCAGCTGGTTTTTGGGGACGAGATTTTAAGCGATCAGGTTTTGATGGAGTTATTTTCGAAGGTATCTCGCCAAAACCAGTTTATCTTGTTACAGACGAGGGAAAAGCTGAACTAAGGGATGCTACACATCTTTGGGGTAAAAACACTTCAGAAACCACAAGATTGATAAAAGAAGAACTTGGAGATAAGTTCAATGTATCTTGTATAGGTATTGGCGGAGAAAATCTAGTTAAATATGCAGCAATCATGAATGATTGTGATAAACCATATTATGGTCGAGCTGCTGGACGGACTGGTATGGGAACTGTAATGGGTTCGAAGAAATTGAAAGCAATTGCTTCAAGAGGGACAATGAAGATTGAAGTGGCTAACCCAGAGGAATACAAGGAGGAAGCTAAACAAAGGTATGAGTGGGTTAATCAGAGTTTATTGAAAATGACCATTGAAGTATATGGTACTGCTGCTGTGGTTGATATCACTAATAATTTAGGAGGATTTCCTACAAGAAATTGGCAGACTGGCGTCTTTAAAGGTGCAGAAAAAATAAACGGAACTACAATAAATGAAACGATTCTTGTTGAAAGAAAACCATGTTTTGCATGCCCAATCGCGTGTGGACGTATTACAGAAATTAAAGAAGGACCCTATAAAAGTAAAGGAGAGGGACCAGAATATGAATCACTTGGAGCTTTAGGTTCCATGTGTGAAGTTGACAGTTTAGAGGCGGTTACTTTAGCACACTTTCTGTGTAATGAATATGGCCTCGACACGATTTCGACCGGAAGTACAATTGGTTTTGCCATAGAATGCTATGAGAAAGGTATATTGACTAATGATGATACAGGGGGATTAGAATTTACCTGGGGTAATGCAGATCTTATTGTAGATCTTGTGCATAAAATAGGTAAAAGGGAAGGTATTGGAAATATGCTGGCTGAAGGAACAAGGAGGATGGCAGAAAAATTGGGTAAAGACTCAATAAAGTTTGCTATGCAAGTTAAAGGTCTAGAACTTCCAGCTTACGATAGTAGGGCTGCCAAGATAACTGGATTAGCATTTGCTACCGCAAATCGAGGAGGAGATCATATTACAGCTTACATAGAAGGACCAGCTTTTTTGGCAATGCCATTTCTGATTGTTGAGGATGCTGATGTAGGTGATATTCTTCAGGAAATTCCGGAAAAAGCTGAGGTTGTTAAGGATCTCGAAGATGCATTTGGTGTTTTTGATGCTATCGGAGGTTGTAAATTTATGGGAATGGTGTTAACTGGTGAAGATTGGGCATCTTTGATAGAAAAACTTTTAGGCTATGAATTCACTGAAAATGACTTTAGAAAAACAGGCGAAAGAATCTACAATCTTGAAAGAGCTTTTAACATCAGAGAGGGTTTAAGCAGAGCCGATGATACGCTTCCAGCGCGTTTGTTAGAGGAACCAATGCCCGAAGGACCAGCTGAAGGGCATGTAGTAAATCTAAAACCGCTTTTAGACGCTTATTATGAATATCGAGGATGGGACAATAATGGTAAACCAACTCCTGAGAAGCTAAAGGAACTTGGATTGGATTGGCTTATTAATAAAATTTAATAGATTAAAAACTTAAACTTACGAAATAGGAAAGGTGAAACCTTTGGTTGAGGAAAAAAAATTAACATATGCGGATAAACCTTGGTTAAAAAGTTATTTTGTAGGGGCATCCAAACTCCCGAAGACTATGAGTCCATACCCGAAAATATCTGTTTGCAAGTTCCTTGATGATGCTGCAACCGACTATCCTAATAATATTGTGTGTGTCTATTTAGATAAGGAAATGACTTATCAAGAATTAAAACTCAATGTTGATAAGTTAGCAACAGCACTTGCCGATTTAGGTATAAAGAAAGGCGACAGAGTTGCGACAATTCTTCCAAATTCTCCACAGTTCATTATATGTGATTTTGCAATAATGAGATTGGGGGCAATACATGTTCCGCTCAGTATATTACACAAAGCTCCAGAATTGTTGTATGAACTAGGTGAGTCTGGAGCAGAAACAGTAATATGCTCTTATAGACGTCTCGATCTCATCAATAAAGTAAAAGATAAAACAAAACTAAAGAGAATAATTTATACATCGACCAGAGTATTCCCTGATTACTCCTTACCTGAATTGAAAGAAATCTCTGATGCTTATATTTTAGAAGATTTAATAGAAAAATACGAACCTAAACCCCCAAAAGTTGAAATAAACCCTATAGAAGATTTGGCACAATTACCTTTTACAGGAGGCACAACTGGAGTCCCTAAAGGTACTATGCAAACTCATTACAACATAACAACAAATGTAATACAAACATTACAGTGGATGATGCATCCTTTAACAATAGCAGTTAAAGGTAAAGCGTCACTAGTAATATGTGTTCCTATTTTCCATCAATATGGGCATTGGGCTGTATTCGCTAGCATTGCCTGGGGTATTCGTATATTTTTAATGGATCCAAGAGATATTGATAAAATGATTGAAATAATAAAAAAATATCGCCCTTTTATGATCATTGGGGTTCCTACTCATTATATATTATTTCTTACTAAAGACATTAAAAGACTGCCGATTTTTTTCTTTTCTGCAGCTGCTGCTCTTCCTGCAGATGTTGCTCAAAGATTTGAGAAAAAAATAGGTGTACCAATGGGTGAAGGCTATGGTGCCACAGAAACCACTGGTGGTACTCATTTAAATCTTTCAGCTCTTTCGAAAGTTACGGGATTTATATCAAAAGTAAAAAGGTCTATTGGAATACCAGTTCCTGATACGGAAGTTAAAATTGTTAACCAAGATACTGGTGAAGAACTCCCATTTGGCGAAGCCGGTGAAATATGGATTCGTGGTCCGCAAGTAATGAAAGGTTATTGGCCAACACCTGGCAAAGGTTTAACCGAAGATGGTTGGCTCGCTATGGGCGACATTGGTAAAATGGATGAAGATGGCTATTTTTACATCGTTGATCGTATCAAAGATATGATTAATGTATCAGGGATGAAAGTTTATTCAAGGTTAGTTGACGATATTTTATATGAGCACCCTGGAGTGAGTAAGGTAGGAGTTATTGGAATCCCGGACCCAGAGCGCCCTGGAAGTGAAAGAGTAAAAGCATTTATATCTTTAAAACCAGAGTTCGAAGGTAAGGTTACTACTAATGACATTATTGAATATTGCAAAGAAAAGCTTCCAGCATACGCTGTACCAAAGTTCGTTGAGTTTAGGAAGGATTTGCCATTAACTCTTGCCATGAAACTTTTTAAGAGAAAACTCAGGGAAGATGAAATTGCTAAGATGAAAGCGAGAGGAGAAATTAAATAATACTTACTAAATAATTTTTATTTGAATATAAACAAAAAAAAATTTTTTCTTTTAAAAATAATATTTGAAAATCAAAATGCTTTAATTGTTAATTTTAAACTCGAATAAGTTTTAAGCAACCAAAAATAAAATCTTTTAAATATTAAAACAACAAAGCACATGAAAAAATGGAAAAAGAAATTAAAGTATTTGGAGCTGCCTTAGACGCAGCTGATTTTCCCCTTAGTATTCAAACAAAACTTGCTTATCTAAGTCGATTAGCTCAAAATCTCATTATAGAACCAAATTTTTTAGATCCATACGAAAGTCTACTCTTGTTTTCTCGTATCTTACCACAAACTAAATATACCAAAATTGGTAAATTCCCTATTGAATCTTGGCTGACACCTAAACCTAATCTCGAAGATTATCTATTAGTGAATCAATTAGAATTTCAAAAATTTGCTAATAAAGGTGCTGTAAAAACATATTCAGAGGAACTTGAAAATTACTTAAAAAATAATATATTGCCACATATTCCCTTAATGATCGGTGTAGATCATTCTTTGACCGGGGGGGTGTTAAGCGCATTATCTAAAGAATATGGACCTGAAAATTTATTAGTGTTAATATTTGATGCTCATTTCGATGGATTACCATCAAGTATATCAATTAACTTAGTAAAATATATGAAGGAGCATCCTAATGAGATAAATCCTTTGGTCCCAGAATTAATTCATTCTACTAATGAGGATCTAAATATAAAAGATACTTATACATGTGCCTCATTTTTGTTTTATCTAATAGAAGAAAAAGTCATAATGCCTGAAAATTTGATAATTTTTGGGTGCCAAGATTATCCAAATAAAAAATATCGATCGGTAAATGACCCTAGAATTGTAGAATTCGTTAACTTCTATAATAAAATGGAACAAAAAGGCGTTAATTTTATACCTAAAACTGAAAGCACACAAATGATCGAAAAATTAAATCTAATTTTAAAAAAAGCCAATAACTCAAATTTTTATATCTCTCTAGACGTAGATGTTGGTGCCTTAAAAGAAGTCATTGCCACTAGATTTAGAAATGCGATTGGAATTGATCAATCAACCATATTACACGCGGCTAGAATAGTTAAAAACAACATGGATTCAAAAAAGTGTAAATTAATAGGACTTGATGTAATGGAAATAGAAACACATTTACTTAATAAGGTTTTTCCTAAATCTGGAAGAATTGATAAAACCATTGAGGTTATTGACAATTTTTTAGAAGTTTTTATCTAAGGGCAACTTAAAACTTTCCACTCTGATATTCTCTTTGAAAAACTCTCTTATCTTTTCTGTAATAATCTTATTTTCCATTAAATTTTTTACCTTATTCGGAATAATCCAGTATAAAATTATAATAAAGGGATATTAATTTTTATTTAGGTTTTGACCTTTTTTTAAGATTTGTATTTAAGATTTTATAGGAAACAATTATCTTTTGAATGTGTAATTCTCATTATCTAAATGATTTATTATTCGGACTTGGATAAATCCTTATAACCGGGATAAATATTAAAATTATTAATTTTTTTTCGAATAAATTTAAACCATGGTATAGCTGTTGGTGATATAGTTGGTTCCTATATTGTTGATTCTACGCTATCTATAGGCATCGGCCAAGTCTTCTTCCCTCAAGCTGTCACAGCAGAATTAGCTGTTCCAACAGTGTTATATACGCTTATCGTTAGCATAATTGTAATTATTACCGTAGCAGTAAGACGGAAAATAGACAAAAAACCGGGAGTATTCTTTATTATCCTCTATTTTAGTGCTTACTTTGTGCTTTTCAATATTATTTGATTTAATATTGAATTTTGGAC
>JAHLWJ010000560.1 GCA_019057975.1 Promethearchaeota archaeon
AATTAATAATAAAACACAGAAATTTATCACTTTTGTTAATGATTATGTTGATGATGTGCATTTATCTAATGCAGTTGATTTTCTAGTTTCGAAAATTTTCGAAGTTGAGGATTTCAGTGGTTCAAAACAAGTGTTTATTGATTCTTTTTAATGAAAAATATAATTTAATATATAAAAACTATAAAATCTTAGAAGAAGGAAGAAATCCTTTTATGAGTAATTCTTTCAATTTTGAAGAATATAGAAAAATAGAATTAAGAATTCGAGAATTATCAAAAAAAAATTAAAATCTTGAGACAGAGCGGGATGAGTTGAATCGTAGAAAACGAATTGAGGTAATGTTCTCAGATTATATTTAATCTCTTCATGCTATTCTTCATCTTGGTCGTCATTATAATCCGGATGATTAGGATTCAATTGGTTAGATCGATTATCACCTGATGCCTTGTACGCAGGATTATTTGGATTCATGCTATTGGACCTATCATCATTTCTTTTTCCCATTCTTTTCACCTCCTTTTTCTGTAATTTTAAATAAGATTAGTTCATTAATAATTCACATTAGTATGCATAAATTCCACCTCTTTCAATAAATTTAGCGTGGTCATATATCATTTGATTAAATGCTCTTAAAACACCCACTTCCAAAATTGGCATGCTATAATTATAGACTTCTCCAGAGTTTTGATAAAATCTGCCCATAGGATCCACCATGATATAAGACTCAAGCATCGCATCATTATCTTCTGCTATAGGATTGAATTTTTCATGTCTTCTTACGAAATCCATAAATTCCATCTTGTTTATGATTAGATCCTTCACATTTTCATTATTTTGACCCTCAATTGCGAGTACTTGGAATACTTTCCACCGATCAGGATGGATTTTGTCCATGACTTTAGACATGTCTTCATTTACATTCAGACGAGTTATAACAGAGTTAATTTTTAATTTAATCCCTGCGTCCTTTATCATTTTACACCTTTTAATCGTGTTTCGAATGTGAAAACCATCTCCTCGTCCGAGCATTTGCTGGGTTATTTCATTTCCAGAATCAAGGCTTAACCCGATCCAATCAATATTATTTCCATATTGTTCAATAAATTGTTGACTTATTCGTGTTCCATTCGACACTATTCCTGTTATCAATCCTAAATTTTTCGAGTAAATAATCAATTCACCTAAAAAGGGACATAAAGTGGGTTCTCCTCCAACAAAATTAACTTTTCTTATGCCAAAATTTGCTAATTGTAAAATTATTTCAAACCAATCCTTTTTTGAAAGAGTTATTTTTATATGAGAAAAGTTTGCGAAGCAATACTTACAATTCATATTGCAATAAGGCCAGAAATGAAGATTAACGCTATTTGCATTTTTATTAATCATATTTTTTTCACCCATAATTATTGAAAAAATTATCCTATATAAATATTATTGATCCAAATCAATAATATCGAAAAAAAGCAATATTTATATATAAAAAGTTCTAATATAGAATTAGAGAAAAAAAAGTGTTTTTCTATGAAAATCCAAATTGTTACTTTTGCAGGGGTTCCAGGTCATATATATGATGCTGAAAAGCATTTTCATACAGAGAAAATAATATTGATACTTAGCGATGAAAATAAGGATGAAACGAATAAGGCTAATGAAGAATTTATTTCAAATATAAATGAGGTTACTCAGTTCTACGAAAAACTAAATGTTCCCGTATTAAAGGTGTATGTGAATTATAAGAACTTTATAGAAATGACTTTTAAGCTAACGAATATCTTAAGAGAATTTCAAGAGGGTGATGAAATTCTATTAAATTTAAGCGGTGGTCGTAGATCAATGCCAATCTCTCTAATCTATGCAGGAACATTTATTAGTAATTTCAAAGATATTAATATTAAGTGTGTAGTAATTCCAGAAGACAAAACTTATGAACCATTTAATTTGCTCCCAAACGATTTACCAGACAGAATCGATATCAAATTAATGTCCAAATTATCGAAGAGAAAGCCATTAACCGAATTGGAAGAATATCTTGGAGTAAAACAACCCACCATTTCAATGAGACTAAAGCGACTAGAAAAGCATGGTTATATAATCCTTAATGGTAGAGATAGGCATTTAACGGATTTAGGAAATATGGTGGTGAATATTAATATACCAGAATTAAATAAAACTGAGGAGGAAAATTAAGATGATTATCTGGATAACTACGGTAGGTTGGAGCCCTTTCGCAGTAATCAATCCAATTTGGGCATATTGTAAAGAAAATGATGAATGCCCTAATAAGATAATATTAATCTATACACCTTTTGAAAAAATCAAATGTAACTTAGATATTTGCCAGCGGTATATCTCTGAAATCTTAAAGGCTTATAATGAAAAGAAATTAAATGAAGATTCTATAATCATTGAGGAGATCGAGAATGATAACATTGAAATTTATGCTGACAGGCTAAATAAAATTATTGAAAGAGAAAAGAATCTAAAACTTGATAAAATAATCCTTGATATGACTCCTGGTAGGAAGTATATGTCAGCTATTAATGTGTACTATGGTTATAATCTTAAGGATACCCCAATTCAAGTTTTTTACCTTCATTTAGAGGAGAGTAAATATCAAGATGTCCCTTATCCGTTAGCGCCAATTATTAAAAACGAATTAATAGATATTTTAGAATCCACAGAGATTTTTTCTACTGATATTAGCAAATTACATGAAATTTCTACTCAAGGAGATAAAGAAGGTATTGATTATTATTTTAAGGATGAGGAAGCAAAAAAAGAATACTTCATTCTCTTATCTATTGATAGTGAATTCAATACTAAAACAAAGATAAGAAAATATACTTTTGGAAATCAAATAATTATACGTGGGCACGAATTAGACAAGTTATTAAAAGGATTTATAACGAGAGATTTGGTTGGTCAGAAATCAGTTATAACAAGCAATCAGAAGTTCAAATTATATAATTTAACTGATAAAGGTAAGGATTTCCTTATGGAAATGAAGCAGAAAATAACAATAAAAAGTCAGGGAGTTAAATAAATTAATGTCTAATTATAAAAAGAGAAATCAAGGTGTTCTAAACTTAATACTTAGTTCAAATGAACTAATTATGTTGTTAAATGAACTATATTTGGATTCAAACACAGACTTCACCATTGTTGATTGTCTTTA
>JAHLWJ010000561.1 GCA_019057975.1 Promethearchaeota archaeon
GAAGAGGTTTTTGAAACGAGTTTTCATTCCACAAATTATAATTCATTAGATGTAGATTTCAAAACTGCTGTTTTGCAAGGTCAAGCTATAGACAATGGATTATATATGCTAAATAAAATTCCAAGACTGACTGATGAAACGATTGATTCATTCAAAGACATGGATTTTGTTGATATTGCTAATAATATAATTTCAAAATTCATTGGAAATATTATATCGGGAGAGAAACTTCAGCAAATCGTTAATAATGCCTTAAATTTTGAAATAGCTTTAGAAAAGATTGCAAATAATGATTACATATGTTATTTAGATCGAGGTCCTACATGTAGCTTCAAAGATTTTGGAGCAAGAATGTTAGCAAGAATAATGGAACATTTTCTTGAAGTCGATAACAAAAATATAACAATATTAACGGCGACCTCAGGAGATACAGGAGGTGCAGTTGCTCAAGCATTTTATAAAATGTCTAGAATTAAAGTTGTAGTATTGTATCCAAAAAACGAAATCAGTGATTTACAAAGAAAACAAATGACAACGCTAGGTGAAAACATAATTGCTTTTGGGATAAAGGGTAAATTTGACGATTGCCAAACGTTTGTAAAAACTGCTTTCGCTGATAAAGAGTTAAACCATATAAATTTGTCGTCGGCGAATTCTATAAATTTTGGGCGTTTGATACCTCAAACTTTTTATTATTTTTGGAGTTACTCCAGAATTGTTGGTAAAAAGGATGAAAAGGTCATATTCTCTGTGCCTTCAGGGAATTTCGGAAATCTTACCGGAGGATTAATTGCTAAAAAAATGGGACTTCCTATAAAGAGATTTATCTCAGCGGTAAATGAAAATAACGAATTTCCAACATTTCTAAGAACGGGAGTTTATACCAAAGTCGAACCATCGATAAACTGCATATCTAATGCTATGAATGTTGGTCATCCTTCAAATTTAGCAAGAATCTTTGATCTTTATGGAGGTCAGATAGATGAGAAAGGAGTAATACATAGAGTACCAGATATGGAAGAGCTTCGCAATGATATCGTCTCCTATTCCATTAGCGATGAAGCAACTAAAGATACAATAGTAAATTTTTATAATAAATATAAAAAAATAATAGAACCTCACGGAGCTGTTGGATGGGCTGCGCTCCAGACATATCGTAATAGTTATCCGAAGAATACTGATGTTAAATCAATAACCTTTGAAACTGCGAACCCTTCAAAATTTCCAGAAGAAATAATCAAATTAATCAACATCATTCCAGAAATGCCATATTCGTTAAAAATAATACAGGATAAGCCTGAATTTCCAAATCCAAAAGAAATTAACGATTATAAAGATTTTAAGGAATTTTTATCAGAAGAATTTCAAAATTAGAGCTCGTATTTATAACCTAAGCGGAAAATCCTAAATATTTAGAAATCAAATCCTTTAATTCATCATATTCATTAACAGCCGGGAATTCTGGAAATTGTTCAACAACATTTTTTGGTGGTCTAAACAGAATACCATGTTTTGCTTCTAATAACATGGATACATCGTTGTACGAATCCCCTGCCGCAATCACTTCGTAATTTAACTTTTTGAAAGCTAAAACTGTCTTTTTTTTCATCTCACTAGTACGAATTTTATAATCAATAATTATACCTTCTTCATTAATTTCGAGATTGTGACAAAAACATATAGGAAAACCCAATTTCTTCATAAAAGGCATTACAAATTCAATAAAGCTATCAGTTACAATAACTACTTGGACTAATGAACGAATATAATCCAAAAATTCTTTTGCCCCCGGTAATAGATCCATTTTCGATATAATTTCTTGAACATCTTTAATAGTGATCTTATTTTTTTTTAATATTGCTATTCGATTTTTCATAAGGACATCATAATCAGAAATATCTCGAGTGGTTAATTTGAGATCACCAATTCCAGTAGCTTTGCTTACCGCAATCCATACTTCAGGAGTGAAAACACCCTCTAAATCAAAACAGACAATGTACATAATTACTAAGATAAATATCAAGTAATTTTTCAATTTTTACAATTTTCAACACTTTCTTGATTATTTTCTTTAATTCATCTTAAAGAAAGAGGATTATTTTAAATTGGACTCTTAGAAAATCTTAAATGTTTTCTTTCTACCAAATAAATATGACACTAGAATTCTCGATTAAAATTATATAATACTCTAATAAAAGTGGAAAATTAATGTGTGATTCTCCTAAAGATTATACTGTAGATGAAATGATGACTGTATTAATGGCAAGAGAAGTTAGAAACGATGATGTAATGATCGTTGGTGTGGCAACTCCTATGGTATGGGCAGCATTTACATTAGCAAAATTGACTCATGCACCAGATGCAATATACCATTATATCATGGGAAATACTTTTGTACAAGAAGCGCGACAAGTATCACTACTATATCTTGAGATGAATACAGCGAGAGCATATCGATTTCAAGATAGTGTAGAATGTACCTTAGAATCATTACCCTCTGATAAACTTACAACCATTGAATTTTTTCGACCAGCCCAGATTGACCAATATGGGAATTCTAATAACATTTGTATTGGAGATTGGGAGAAACCAAAAATTAGACTCCCTGGTGCTGCTGGAATCTTAGATTTTAGCATGTTTTATGCTCGTGGTTCTTTTCTTTATACTCCGCGGCATGATACAAAAACATTTGTACCAACAGAAAAGCTATTCTTTATTTCTGGTGTAGGATTTCCAGAGGGAAAACCTTCAATTTGTGGTGGTTTAGGCCCTCAATGTGTTATAACAAATCTAGCGTACTTAAATTTTGATAAGACAAGTAAAAGGATGAGATTAGGAACAATACATCCAAAAATTGATATTGAAACTGTTAAAGATTCTACTGGATTTGATTTAATTATTCCAAAAGATCTAAAAGAGACAAAACCGCCTACCGTAAAAGAAATCAAATTATTAAGAGAAAAGGTTGACCCTCTAAATATCAGAAAATTAGAAGTGCTTGCTGGACAAGAACGGGAAGACTCACTAAATGAAATTATCAAAAAAGAATTATCTATGAAAAAAAGGTTTCCACCATTAATTAATTAATATTTTATATCAAAATAGAAAATTCTAATTGATTTTGAGCGATATTAATATATGAAATTATTTAATAAACTTGAATTGCTTT
>JAHLWJ010000562.1 GCA_019057975.1 Promethearchaeota archaeon
ATATTATATCCTTACAAATCGAAATTATTCATAATTTTTAAGTTCTATTAAGTAAAATATTATCTTACACAAGATCCTTCTTATCATCCTCAATATTAACTTTGTACTTAATTTCAAATTTCTTTTCTTCGTCCACATCTCTTTTAATGAGGATTTCTCTCTGAGATTCAGCGTATCTGTTTGGTTTAAGTTTTCTGCAAGGAATTCCTATGTATATCCATCCAGGATCAAGAATTTGAGAATGTACTGTAGTGGAAAGAGCGCTGATAAAAGTATCTTTCCCTATAATTGTACCCGGTGCAATTGTAGAATGTCCTCCGATTAGAGAATAATCACCACATATAACCTTCTTAATAATCAGATATCGACCAACCACCATTGAAGACATAATCGTCACCCCTTGTCCTACTAGAACTCTTCGTCCAAACGTTATAAATTCACCATCACACCAAGAATCATATAAAGAGCTTGATAAGGTCATCTTTACCCCAAACCATTTAAAAGCGAGTATATCCATCCAAGGAATAGGCCAATTTCGTATAAGCCATAATACAATTTTCTTTAATTCAGTTCTTAAGCTCCAAAATTCAAAATCATGTTCTCCAATTTCAGCTCTAAAAACCCCCTCTGTTGGTTTATGAATCAAGTTTATCAAAATTAAAAACAATTTACTAAAAAAGAAACATCCTACTATAAAAATAAACCACATAATAAATATCATTATTGGGAGAAAGAAGATCATTAAAAATACATTTCTAACATAAGAGGAGAATGTATAAAATATAATGGTATCTAACATACCAGATAACCAAAAGATTGGAATGTACACTACTAGAAACTTTATATTCACCCTTGAAATTGCACTGCTCGTTGTGAAATCTAATGCCAAATCGTTTTCATTTAATCCATTTATATCAATTTCATCCTCATCGTATTCAGCCTTTTCTTGCTCCTTTGCAATTGTTTCATTAAAATGTCCCAAAATTTTCTCAGTTTTTAATTTCTCCAGTGCTTTTTCTTCAACGTATCCTGCAATATTTTCATTTATCTCTAATTCTTTTGGTGTTAAAGACAAATATTCCATAGTTTTCTTTCTAAATATTCTCCTTAAAGGGATTCCCCAATAATAATTATTTCCTTTTAGTATGCTATGTTTTCCCGCTGATGCTAATGGAAGCAGATATGAATTATCATGTACCTCTGATCCTGCCGAAATTAGATTTGTTCCGGCAGCAGTAACATTATCTCCAACTTTTACATGAAAATAATTTATATTTCCAAAAGTTCCATCAACCAGATGAGTCGCTAAAGCCGAACATGCACCAAAATAACAATTTTTTCCAACGATTGCAAATTTTTCATTGCATATACTCTCCTCTAAAGTCGATCCTTTTCCAATCACACTTGAACCTACAAAATTGTATAACCAATTGCTTAGCCAAGGAAAGGCTCCTTTTACAAATGTATTCTTGCCATATTTTATAATAAAACTACGAAGGTGATAGAAATTTAAAGTTCTACTCGGAAAATTCCTTGGGATTATCCCATCTTTACTGGGAGACATTTTTTCGCTCAATCTCCAAAAGAATCGTGTTGTTAGTCCAACAAAAAATAATCGGATTAAGTAACACCCTATTATAACTAAGGGCATAGAAATCAGTGCGAGAATTGGTTTGATCTCAGTGAAAAGTGATAGAAAATTAGCTGTATTTAAGAAATTGGGTAAAAAAAAAAGAAAGACATAGGTCATGAATAAAAATACTGGGACTAAAAATGATGTGAGATAAATTGCAAAAAAGACAAATAGGTACCAAAAATACTGAAATTTAATTTCTTCATGTATTGCATTATTCTCTGTATCTAATTTTGGCCCTTGTATCTCATCATCAACCATAATTGTTTTTTCTCAAAAGTACTCATTAAAGATTTTACAGTTATATATAATAATTAAATTATTTTCTCTAAAAAATTCAATGTTTAGAATCTTTAACCATTGTGTAAATTTAAAGAATTTGGTTTAGGATTATACATTTATTTGGATTATATATGAATAATTGTTTTAATGTGGTCTTGGTTTAAATTATAAAAATCTACAGCTTTTTCGATGTCTTTTAATGGTATTTTTTTAGAGATTAATTTCTCAACATTGATCTTTCCCGACTTCAATCCCTCGATAGCTTTATCAAATGGTCCACATCTACTAGTATAGAGAGTTAATTCACGAACAACTATATCTGTAAGGTTAATAGGGGTATCAAGACCATGCGTACTTTTGATATGGATCTTTCCACGTGTTCTACAGGAGGCAATAATATTTTTTAACGCTTCTGGATTACCGGTTGTGTCTACCACAATATCCGCTCCTAAGCCTCCTGTAATATTTTTAATCTCATTTGGAATGTTGCTTGTCAATCTATTGATTAAATGGTGAGCACCAAATTGCTTTGCTAAATTAAGCTTTTTAGTTGAACCGTCTATTACGATTAATTTTAATCCTTTTGATAAAGCTACTTGGGTAATCAATAATCCTAACTTTCCAAGACCGAAAATAGCTATGATTTTGTCATTTTGATCTAGTGGCATCATTTCGAATGTTTGATAAGCAGCAGCAAGAGGTTCTATAAATGTTGCGTCATCATATGGAATAGACTCTGGAATTTCATGCAATAAATATGATTCTAAGGCAATATATTCTGCAAACGCGCCATCAATATCAATACCAATAGCTTTACGAGATATACACTGAGTAATTTGTCCTTGCTTGCAATAAAAACAATTAAAATCAATATTACTGTTAATTTCTGAAGTAATTCTTTTATTTAGCCAATTATGGTCAACTTCCTTTCCTACTTTAACAACTACTCCAACAAATTCATGACCAAGAATAATTGGTGTTGGTGTTGGTAAATCTCCATTCACAATTGCTAAATCTGTTCCACATATTCCTGCTGCTTTAACTTGAACTAAAACTTGAGAATCTTTTATCTTTGGTTGCGAAACTGCTTTTATTGTTATTTCTTTTCCATCAAATACAGCGGCTTTCATCTTTCTATTTATATGAAATATTTAAAATTGTTCATTAATTCAAAAAGGAAAGAATTATAAATATTTTCTGAAAAACCTTTAGTTTTATATACAATTTATATTAAATTATCTTTTTGACTTT
>JAHLWJ010000563.1 GCA_019057975.1 Promethearchaeota archaeon
TATCCAAAAGTCTCGATAATAATCCTGAACTGGAACGGACTTGAAGATACTATCCAATGTCTTGAATCTTTAAAAAAAATCACTTATCCTAATTATAAAGTGATTGTGGTTGATAACGGATCAAAGGGAAATGATGTTGATGTTTTAGAAAAAAAATATAAAGGCTATATTAGACTGATTAGAAATAAAGAAAATTTAGGTTTTGCTGAAGGAAATAATGTTGGCATTAGATATGCACTAGAGAAGTTAAATCCTGCTTATATTTTAGTTTTGAATAATGATACCATAGTTGAACCAGACCTGTTAATTAGATTAGTAGAGGTTATCGAAAGCAAAAAAGAAATTGTTGCTGTTCAGCCTAAAATATTAAAAAAAAATAACCTCCAAATAATTGACTCTTTGGGTCAAGAAATGTATTGCGATGGAAGGATTAGAGATAAAGGGATTAATACCCTACATAACAAAAAAATTCCCAATCCTCTTGAGATATTTGGAACTTGTGCCGCTGCTTCTTTATATAGAACTAGTGCATTAAGAGAAATTGGTTTATTCGACAAAGATTTTTTTGCTATATATGAAGACGTTGATCTTTCTTGGCGATTTAGATTAGCCGGTTATAAAATATACCTGGCTCCAAAGGCCATAGTTTATCATAAACGAGGCATTTCTGGAAAGAAATCAATGTCTCTTACAAGATCTTATTATAAAAACAGAAATAAATTGGCTATAATACTTAAATATTACCCTCCAAGTTACATTTTAAAATTTATTCCTTTTTATTTATATAATCTACTCGCGGCTGGATATTTTAGTCTCAGATTTAGAGATAGAAAAAGCATTGGCTGGCTATTTCAGTGTTTTAAGGAAAGAAAAATTATTCAATCTAATAATTCAATAAAAAAAATACAAAAAGACTGGGTAATCAGTGAGCCTATAATTAAAGCTTATATCAATCACATAAGAAATATCTAAGTTTTTTGTTTAGCTATTTTATAAAGAGAGCTATCTTTTATTCTTTCCAAAGATAACTCTCTTTTTTCTAATTCGAACCGAATTGAATTTAAATCAAGGTTATAGTCATATATATATAATGGAATATCTTTAGCAAATAGGCTGTCTACAATCTCTCCTATTTTATTCCTCTCATTTTCTAATAGTGATGAAATAATTGCTACTTTTCTTCTAGGAAAGATAGCTTTATCTAGAGTTCTAGTAAAGATAACTGAGTTTGATTGAGTATTTTCTACAATAAAATCTGCTGTCTGCGAGAGAGATTCTCTATATTCCCAATTTTTTTTAAGGATAGGTAAAAAGAAAGAGATGTTACAGAAAATAAAGATGGTCACAAAGAGAACGATCACCAATTTATTAAAATCTAATAATTCCTGAATAAATAAAGAGAGCAAAGGTAAGCAAGCTAAATATAAAGGTAAAAAATATCTAGTATAGGAATTATGTAATAATACAGGACGTGTAGCTGGGACTCCTGTTAAATAGAAAAAAGTAAAAACTAAGATCGATAATAAAATAAAACCACAATACCATTTACTTAAATTTGTCATTATAGGGCTTTTGGAATTCTCTCCAAGTTTCTTATTCATGTTTTGTCTTTTGAAGCAATAAATAATTCCTATCCCGAAAAAGAAAAATAAGGGCGCAGCTTTATTCAGTATTCTTATATTATTAAATAAAACATCTTTATGTTCTACTATAGCTTGAATGCTCCTTTTACCAGGTGGAGGTAGAGAAGTAATTATCCCAGAGGGCTCATTATTATCTGAGGTGGGAGTTTGACCAGTTGCTAGCATAGCTCCATAAAACTGCTTATTTATTATTAAGATTGGTGAGACGGTCAATAAAAATATAGCTAAACCGACAAGTAGAAATTTTATATTAATTTTTCTTATATTTATTAGTAAAACTAAAGCAAGAGGAACCAAAAATAAAGTTGTATCAGGTCTAACATTCCAAGCTACTCCTAAAGAGATAGGGGCTAGTAGATAGTAAATAATTTTTTTAGTCTTAAGCCCTCGGAAAATAGCCCATAATCCTAATACAAAAAATACAGAAGCAAAAATATTTTCCATCAAAGGAAAATTACTCCAATACACAAATGGAGGAAAAACTAAAGCTAAGAAAGCAGAAATGAGACCATTTTTCCTTCCGTATAATTCTCTCCCTAAGAGATAAATAAAAAATAATCCTAGACTAGCGAAACAAGGGGTTAAATAAGGAAGCGTTTTTTCTCCCATTACTTTAATAATATTTCCGTAATAAATTGGTAAACCAACAAACTTAGTTGGTACTAATTTTCCATTTCTTAATATTACACCCCTTGGTCGAATGATATTGTCTGCTAAATCATTTAAAGGCTCTTCGTAGTAAAGTTTTCCTGTGTTTTTATACAGTAGAGAAAAAGTGTAATTAATGGTTTCATCGGAAGTGATGAAACTGAGAGTATAAGTGCCATATGAACAGAAAAAAGCAAATGCAATAGCAAATATAACTAAGAGGTATTCCCATTTAAATTTTATCTCTTTAAACATAATTTATACTCCTACTCTTAACCCTGTGTATAAGCCCTTTAAATAATTTAGTCTAGCTTGGTTATTTTGAGATTGTATTAGATTATACAATAATCTTAGTGTAAACTGAGCAGATATAAATAGTGCTTTTTTAAATCCTCTTAGGTTTTTTTTAGCAAATATTAAAGCATTTCTGGAGAAATAATAAGCCTGAATTGGAGTAAGTCTATCGGAGCCTTGTAGACCAGCACTTGCTGACTTTTTATGCCAGATTATACTTTCTGGAATGACTTTAATTTTATAACCTAAATTTCCAACTCTAAAGCAATAATCAGAGTCTTCGTAATAAGCAAAGTAGACAGGATCAAGCAATCCTATCTTTTCAATAACTTCATTTCTTATTAACATTGCACATCCACTTACAAAATCCGGTTCGATTACTTCATTATAATTTTCTGAATTTTCCCCTTTTCCTATCATTATCGAAAACCCTGTTAAATAGCTGATTTTACCACCCATTGACCAAATAATATTGGAATTGTAGTATACTATCTTTGGACTCAAAATTCCAACATCTCTGTTTTGTTCAGCGTATTCTATGAGAACATCCAAAAAATTCCTCTTTACAACAGTATCATT
>JAHLWJ010000118.1 GCA_019057975.1 Promethearchaeota archaeon
GGATATCCAGATTGGGCATTAGAAATCTCAAAAGAACGCTTAGAAGAAGCCAAAGAAACGGGGGCCACAGTTCTTACTTCGATGTGCCCTTTTTGCAAAACTAACCTAGCTGATGCAAATAAGGAATTTAATATGGGTTTTGAGATAATAGATCTAATCGAATTAATAGATCAATTAGAAATAGAAGTAAATGAATAAAAAAAAGTATAGAATTAATTAATTTCTTCTCCTAAAGCCATTTTTGCTAAATCACTTAGTAAATACGGTTTTAACCCTTTTCTTTCTACTTTAGATGCCATAGTTTGTTTACACATTGAGCAAACAAATACACAAGCTTCAGCACCATTATCAATCATATCTTTGACATTTTTATTTTGAGTTGGTCTTACTAAATCGCTTTTACCTAGTGATGCAAATGGAGCCGCACAACATAAAGCATTTTCTCTATCATATGTTCTTTTAACTCGTTCCACACCTATTAGTTCACAAATATCATCAACATATTTTTCAATTTCAGGTAAAAATCTATTGGAGCAACTCCGTTGATAAGCTATTTTCATATTAAGTTTATTTATTTCTGATTCGTGATCCTTTAGATATCCATATATGTATTCAAAGAGATGAATTGGTTTGAATGGTACATCAATATTATTTCTTTCACAATATGAAGTCCATAATCCATAACATTCATCATGCCAACAGATAAATTCTTTAATTCCATGTTTTTGAATATTCTCAATTATTATGGGGATTCTTTCCTTTATTAAAGAATCCTTAGCCATATGATGAAACATCAAATTGCAAAAAAAATCTGTTCCACTTATATATTGCATGTTTTCGAGCATCTGGCCTTTCATCTCTTCGGCATTCATCCTTGAAAAAGTACATTTATTAAGAACCGGCTTATTAGGATCTATTTCCTTTACTCTTACTTCATCGTGGGGAGCAAATTGGCTTATTGCTCCTTTTAGCATATTAGGATCAAAATTGAATGAATTGTACTTCTCTTGTAATTCTGTTATTAAATCAAATGGATGTGAATTATATGGACAATATTCATCACAAGCAAAACAAGTAACACATTCTTTTAAAATGAAGGAATCCTCACCCTTAATCATTTTATCCTTTTCTATTCTTGCTGTTTCTTTATCGATATCTATCCATTGACAGCGGGTTAAACAGTCAATATTTTCACACTTAGAACAATTAGATTCATCAAACATATTTTTATCAGTTTTGAGTTTTTTAGAATTTTATTATCTAAGATTCAAATATTCAGAAAATATTTTTAATTTTATTAAAAAATGTCTAATAAACCTATAAAAAATTAATTTAGAATAAAAATTTAGCTTTTAAAGAATTATAAATTCTCATATATAATTTAACCTTAATCCATAATTTTTACATTCTTTATTTCATTTATCGATTTAGACTCTATATACGATTTTTATAAGGTAGATTTTAATTCCTGAACTAGATCAAATTTACGAAGTTCATAAGAATTTATATGTAGGAGCCTATTGGCCAAGATTAAATTTTAAAATGTTTAAAGAAATTGGTATTACCACAATTGTAAATTTAATGGAGGAAAGTCTTTATAATCACAGATATTTAGGCTTTTCTTATTTACATAAAGGTTTTCCTGACGATTCATATTCACCACACGATTATCTGGAAGAAGTCTTGACTTTTATTGACTTGCATCTAAAGAATGAAGGAAAAGTTTTAGTACACTGTTCTATGGGATTTCTAGGAGCTCAGGGATAATAGTTGCCTGGTTATTAAAAGAAAATCCAAGTTGGAGTTGGAGGGACGCAATTTCTTATATTGGAAAATCTAAATTCATAGCACCAGCAGTGGAAATTAGAGAATCTATTCTTGATTATCTTGAGAAGAATGAAAAACGTAAAAGAGAATATTAAATTTTGAAAATATAAGATATTTTTTTTAAAAAGTTATTCTCAAAGTGTACCTAAGATCAATAGTATTAAATACTTTTTTGTCAGAGTAATACTTAATCTAATATATCTCAAATGAAAATAAAATGAAATTAAAAAGAATTTTAAATAAGAAAGAAATTTTGATTATTCTTTTACCATTTTTCTTGATTCTTAATATTGAAATATTTTTTGGTGATCTTAACATAGCTAATCAGTGCTTTGAAGATAACAAAGAAGTTTTAAAAGAACCACATATGTCCAAGGTGCTAGACGAAACGTATTTCTCTTCCTATTTAAATTATACTTTAAATATGTCGGAATACGAGCAATCCAGAGATATGGAGACTTATGATTTAACTGGAAATGGGAGAAATGAATTAGTAGTTATATCAGCAATCTGGAACTCCAGTGAAAATATCAAAGGTTTAGTTCAAGTCTTTGGTTTCAATTATTTTTACCAGATGAGTCTTTTAGATTCTCTTATGCTGATAAATGCTTCAAATGATGTCCAGCTATATGAAATTAACGTATTTGACATTGATGAAGAAGGAATCCCTGAAATTATTGTTACAGGTGCAATTGCAAATCAAGGATGGGCTTTTCTTAAAGTCTATAATTTTTCAGATGGAATTCTTAATCTGGAATTTGAAAAATGGTGGTATTCAGAATATGCATCACGGTATAATATCAATACGAATGATGTACTGTTCGCTGATTTTGATAATGATTCTAAAAAAGAGGTTCTAACAGTAACAAATATCCCTTATGATTGGGATAATCATCAAAATACATTTTGGTTCTGGAATGTAGGCACAAATGATTTGATCCTTGAAAATAAGTTCAATTTCCTTACGAATTATATAGAATTGGATTATAGGTTTGATGATCATCTAAAAGCTACGAATATTGATAGTGATGATTACATTGAAATTTTATTATTTGCTGCCCATAACAAAGAAATGAACCCACAAGATGATTCTACCGTTTTATTGGCACTAAATTATAACGGTACGGATTTGATGGAAAAAGCAAGGCTAGAATTGCGCTATAGTGATTATGGTCCAAGTGATCTTGGTCTTAATGTAGGAGATTTTGATGCAGACGGTGAACTAGAAATTTTAACTAAGTTTGAATATAGAGAATGGCATGTAACCTTGATACATCATGCTCACTACAATATGATAAATTTTTCAGGGAGTCAATTTAATCTTGAATTTGGAGCTACTTATTGGTATGGAGGACCGGTTGAAAGAAATCAATATCCCGGTGATTGGCTTTCTAATAATTTCGACAAAGATGAAAAAAAAGAATTTATATCGACTGACTATTGTTCTGATAATAACACTGCTTTCGTACGCATTTGGAATTATACAGGAGGACTTTTAGAAAATACCGAAACAAAACAAATCATAACTGATTGCACAGCTCAACCTCCTTTTATTCGTCTTTTAGGTAATAAAAAACCTCTTGTAGTGTGTTATTCAAAACAAGATGTAACGGGATATAAATTGTCTATTAATCTCTATAATATGTATCCTGATCCTTGTCCAGATATAATAATAAACTTCCCAAAAGATAACCAAATATTTGGATCAACTTCACCTGTCTTCGATATCTCTATACTCGATCTGGATTTAAATACAAGTTGGTATACATTAGATAATGGACTGACCAATAAAACTTTCACAACGAATGGTTCCATAGATCAAGATTTATGGGATACTCTCGACAGCGGAATTTATACATTAATTTTCTATGCTAACGATTCCTCTGGTAATATTGGTTATAATAATGTAACTATTGAAAAAGATATTACAAATCCAATGATTCATATTAATTCCCCCTCAAATAATTTTATTTTTGGTGAAATAGCTCCTGTTTATGATATATCCATTGATGAAACACACTTGAATAAAACATGGTATACGATAGATGGAGGTATAACTAATACTACAATAACAGATTTAACAGGAAAAATAAACCAAAGCTTATGGAGTGTGTTACCTAATGGTTATGTAACAATCAGATTTTACACAAGTGATATCGTGGGTAATGTCGGGTTTAGTCAAGTAATTGTCATCAAAGATGCCCCTGAAAAGCTATTATTTATAGAAATAATTGACCTTTCTTTTACGGAAATTGAGTTTAGAATCGATTTATCAATCCAAAATGAAAATGGTCAGAGGATTGACTTTGTAACAATACAAGTATGGTGGAATGGAATTAACGTTTCAGGAAATGTACAGAATCTTGGAAGTGGATTGTATTTTATATCTTTAGATCCTATAACTATTACACCTAGCGAAGATCCAATTTTATTAAACATGACTATATCAGCTGAAGGATATCAAGATAGATATTATGAATTATACCTATCAGTAGATCCTGATACGTTAAAAAAAGTAGAACCAACTGAAGAGTATTCCTTCGCCATATTTGTTATTATAATCGCATCAATTTCAGGGGGAATTGTAATAAGTGGAATAGGAATAGTATTGTATCGTAAAAAGAAACGAGTAAAAGAAGTATTATAGTTCAAATAAATATCTTTTTTATTTCTTCTATTCATTAAAAATGCAATTTTTTTGTAGAAAAATCTACATTTTTAGCATCAGTAGTGCAATTTAGAGAGTATATCCTTGATTATAGACCTATAAGTGAGTTTGAAGGAATTAGTTTTAAAATTGCAGAAATGGTGACAAATTACGAGGTGGGGAAAGCATTAGTGCAAAAAGCATTATAAAAAATGCGTGATAGAACCTTAGCTGTGATGGCTAAACTTTTTGCTTGTACCAACAGTTTTAAGATTTGTGATGATGCATTACAGATCCTGGGTGGAATTGGTTACACCAATAAATATCCTGTTGAGAGATGTCTCCGAGATATCAGATTGTCTCGAATAGGAGGAGGCACAGACGAAATCATGAAATAGTTTATTCAAAAAGGCGTCTATAAACAGCTCAAGGAGAAGTAAGGAATTATAAATTTCTCATATATAATTTAACCTTAATCCATAATTTTTACATTCTTTATTTCATTTATCGATTTAGACTCTATATACGATTTTTATAAGGTAGATTTTAATTCCTGAACTAGATCAAATTTACGAAGTTCATAAGAATTTATATGTAGGGGCCTATTGGCCAAGATTAAATTTTAAAATGTTTAAAGAAATTGGTATAACTGCAATTGTAAATTTGATGGAAGAAAACCTTTATACTCCTACCCATTTAGGTTTTTCGTACTTACATAAAGGCTTTCCTGATGATACTTACCCACCGCATGAATATTTGGATGAAATTTTACGTTTTATTGAAATACATATAGAGAACAATGGAAAAGTTTTAGTACATTGTTCTATGGGTGTTTCACGAAGTGGAGGTGTAGTTGTTGCATGGTTGTTAAAGAAGAATCCTAGTTGGAGTTGGAGGGATGCTTTTTCTTATGTCAATAAATCTAAATTTATCGCTCCAGCAGTAGAAATAAGAGAATCTATCCTTGATTACCTTGAAACAGTTGAAGAATTTAGAAGAGATTATTGAATATTGTAACTTTTTAATAAAATTCTTTTAAATGGCTTATTTGTTTCCTTTTCATTTACTAAAATATATAAAACAAGACTTAGATTAATTAATAAAAAATAACTTCATTATAAAAAAATTGGAGGAGAATTATTTTTGTCTGAATATGAACAAAAAGTATTGAAATTACTCGAAGAAATAAATGGAAAACTTGATTCACTTTTAAAAGGAGGAAATGCTGCATCAACTCCAAGTCCAGCTATATCCTCATCAGCACCTACCCCTGCTGCAACTTCCGAAATAAGCGGTCCCAAACCTTCTGAGCTTGTTGAAAAACAAAAAGAGGAAGAAATGCTACAAGAAAAACCCACTGTAGAAGGTAGGAGAGTCTGTCCCGAGTGTTCCGGAACCGCGTTTAACACTGTAGAAGATAAATCTCAAGTGTTACATCAAATGGGGGGAGTTAAAATCTATGCTAAGAAGTATGTATGCAGAAGTTGTGGGTATGAGATGTAATAATCCTTTTTTATTCCCTTTTTTTCTTATGAAACCTTTTCATAGTCGATTTTATTATAAAAGTCTTCATTATATGTCACTTCAGTTAGATTTTTATCTTGAATATACTTAACATCTTTAATAGAAACTTAGATAAGAGATAATGGTGTACTTATAAATTCCTCATTGGAGAGTCAAAAAGTGGGTTCAGTACATAAGGAACTTTGTTCTTAACAACTTTACAAGTATGAAGGTTCCATACTCAGCCCAAATAGAACTAACGCTACGATGCAATGGGAAATGTCCCTTTTGTTCGATACATTCTTTACCAACATCAATTATAGGTAAAGATATGAGCACAAGGCAAATAATGCATTTAATCGACCAGCTTGCTGACTTAGGTGTACTAGCCTTGTCTTTTACAGGAGGTGAACCTACCCTAAGAAAGGATCTTCCAGATCTTATATACCATACAGGAGTAGTTCATGGTTTTATGAATGGTATGGCTACTAATGGATATTTATTACCAAAATTGTTTAAAGACCATAATTTAGAAGGTTTGGATTATATTCTACTATCTCTTGATTACCCTAAGGCTGAATTACATGATAAAATGCGTGGAATCAAAGTATTTGATAAAGTATTAGAGTCCATTAAATTAGCGAATAAAAATGATATAAAACCGATAATTAGTACAGTAGTAATGAAAGACAATTTAAAGTATTTAGAAAATATGTGTGAATTGGCTGAAAATTTAAATTGTTCTATTGAAATATACCCTTGTGAGGATATTATAAGGGATTATCCTGAAAATAGTTATCAAATCGATAACATTTATGATTTAATACCAGAAATCTCTATTTGGGCAAATTTAATACGATCATTAAGAAGAAGATATAAAAATATTTTAACAGATCCTGTTTCTATTGAAGTAGTTGAAAATGGAGGATTCGGGGGTTATCCATTATATCATCAAGAAACATTACGTTGCCATGTCGCTGAAGCCTATGTCTTTATTAGTCATGATGGATATGTTCACTATCCTTGCAAAATCCATCCAATATCCAGTTTTAATGCCCTGAAACATTCATTACATAATATCTATTATTCAAAGGAAGTTAAGGATATTATGAAGAAACATGACAGTTATAATTTCTGTGAAAATTGTCGGTTAGGATGTGCTATAGCATCATCGATTCCAACTCGTTG
The DNA here is from genome assembly GCA_019057975.1 of Promethearchaeota archaeon. Next base: position 7,166 of record JAHLWJ010000118.1, read on the forward strand.
GAAAACAGTTTATTCTAAATACATAAAAGGGTTTTTAGATGGTAATTTGAGATAAATAAGTGTAATAATGATTATACTGGTTTATTCTTTGTAAAGACCTGAGTCATAAATTAAATAAAAAATTAATTTCAAAAAATTTAATTAAAAGCGTGTTTTTCCTAATATAGTGATAGTTTTATGTCAAATGCGGTAATAATTCTTCAAATCATGCTAATAACCATTGGCATGATAATCTTAGGTATGATCCTAAACAAAGTATTAGGTTTATCAAAAGAAAAAATAACAGAATTTAAGGAACGTGCTTCAAACCTTCAAGAACGGATAAGAAATGCTCAAGTTGTTGGTGATATACAAATGATGGCACATTTACAACGTGAAACAATGCAATTTACAAAACAGATTATGCTAAAGCAATTTGTTCCATTATGTTTAAGATGTTTTTTTTTTATAGGGATCTTCGCTCTTCTTGGATTTATTTATGCAGATTATGGTAGTGGTCTATTACCTTTTCCATTGTTATTTTTCGGTAATGGATGGGTTGCAATTTATTTTGTATTTTCTATCAGTTTCTCACTAATTATTTTTGGGATAAAAAAGCTCTATAAAAGAATTACGGGAAAAGAAATTTCCTCCCAAAATCATTTAAGAGAAATTATGCAGTTAGTTTCTCCAACACAACAAACTTCTGGAATTTCATTTCAAGTTTCAGATGCGGTACCTTCAAGTAAGGTAGAGGAAAATTCTTCTGAAAGAACAGATTCATGGAAGGAACGTATTCAAAAATAATTATAGGGATATAAAGCTCGCCTATATATATAAATGAATCCTGATGAAATTCTACCATCAATGTGGTGAAATGTTTAATAAATCTTAGGATATGTTAAAAATTGACAGAAGAAAATGATATTAAAAGGCAAATGACACTGTATTTTATTTTCGCTGCATTAATGATCGGGCTAAATTATCTAATCCAGAAATTAAATCAATTAATAATTGCACCTTCCATATGTGACATCTTTGGAGGAAATGATTTTTTTCAAACATTTTATTGTTCGACTGACCCATTTAATATGCCAGAATTAATTGGTTCTATTGTAGCTGTCGGCGTGACTTATATCATTAAATTTTTCTTAGATAAATTTATAGTTTTTAAAGGAGGTGGAACAGAACTGAGAGAAACCTCAATAGAATTTATTAAATATTTCGGGTTTGCTGTTCTTACAACTATTGAAAACATTGGGATTCAATTTATACTAACTAATTTTCTTAATACTCCCTTAGAAGTAAGCTTTATAATTGCTTTATCCATTGGGTATTTAACGAAATTCTTTTTAGATCGTAAATTTGTCTTTAATGTTTAATTTTTGATTTTTTTATTATAGGAAATAAAAAAATTTAATAGATCGAAAGGTGTTTTAATTCATATGTCGGATGAGCAAGAAGAACACGAAGATGAAGATAAATCAATTGTTGAGGCTTTAGGCCAACTTGGATGGGTGGAAGAAACGGAAGAAGAGGAAGTTCTGGAAGCAGATGAAGATCTTGTAGAACAGCTTAATTTCTTTAAAGAAGAAAACAAGAGATTAATCGGTGAAATTAATGACAAGAATAATCTCATTAATGAAAAAATTGAAATGATACATAATCTTGAATCTAATATTCAAAACTTATCAAAACAATCAGAAGACAAATCAGATCAAGATCAAGCAATACAAAAACTATATGAAACAATTGAGAGTAAAAATGATGAAATAGAACGATTGAATACTCTTCATGACGAAGAATCTAACAAATCACATAGAATTATAGATGATCAAGTTCAAAAAATAAAAGAATTAACATCTCAAATTGAGGAATTCCAATCAGGTCAGACTGATTTGATTAGTAACAAAGATGTTCAAATTAAAGAGTTAGAAGAACAGCTTCAATATCTTGAAAGCGATACAATTCAAAAGTCGAAGTTTCAAAAAGTCGAAGTACTTATAGAGAAAAAGGATGAAATTATAACTGAAAAAGAGAAAACTATTTTTACACTTGAAAATTCGTTAAAGACAGCTAATCAACAAATACAAGAAATCCAACAACAACATGAGACTTTTAATTTAGTGAAAAAAGATCTTGAGAAAAAAACAGAACGAAATAAAGAATTAGCTGTAGAAATGGAAGAATTAAAACAAAAGAATATCACAAATTCGGAATTAATAAATCGACTTGAAGAAAAATTGGAAGAAGCCCATAGAACGTCAGGGAATCTTACTGGAAGATTCGAAGTAGAATTAGGAAGTTTGAGGAATGTTTTGGATGGAAAAAATGATGAAATAATAGCTTTAAAAGAAAAATATGATAAAATAGATTCTGAACTCCATGAATATAATAAAATTGAAGAAAAGATTTTAGGTGATATTCAGGATATAAAAGACGAGAAACTCAAACTCGAGTCTGAACTTGAAAGTAGAGATAATGAAATAATAGATCTAAAGAAAAAAATTAAGTTAATGCGTAGAGATATGCAAAAATCTTAATTTAAAGGGATGTAAATCAAATACTTTCATGGGATCTTAAAAAAAAAGGATTAAAAAAATAAACTTATTTTAAATTTGGGGGCTACTTCTCCCTCCAGATTACCCCACATTGCCCACAGCTATATTTTTTCCCGTAAACTCGAGGATAGTCGAGAATCACATTAGACTTATCAACACTCTCATGAATCATATGGGGGTCTTCTGTTCCACACTCCGGGCATTTCCTTCTACCGTCTATTTTCTCGATAGTTAAAATTGAAGTGTCTGTCCTTCCAGGAATTCCTGGAGCAGCAGCAGAGGCCCTTACTTCTGAGATCTCCGCTTTCACTTCTTCTGGAGTTACTTCACTGACTTCTGAGATCTCCGCTTTCACTTCTTCTGGAGTTACTTCTCTGACTTCTGATTTAAATTCCGGTTGGATTGCCGCGGCAATTTTATCATCTTCATCTTCTCCTTCTAACACAGATTCAGCTTTTAATTGTACGGCATCAGATTCTTTATAGTCTTCTCCTTTATCAATAGCAGTAAGAAAGTCTACGTCATCACCTTCTTCAAAGATTGTTTCTTGCTGTAATCCCGCCCTATCAGCGTCTATGGATCGCGCCCATTGACCAGCTCTGACTTTTTCAGTAGTAGTACATGCTTTTCCTTGCCAGATATACACTTTATTTCCTAAATCAGCAACAAAACAATCTTCTGATTCAAGTGAGCTTCTAGAAAAGGGTACTTGAATCATTTTCATAGTATTTATATCTTCGAATTCTTCGGATGAAACTCGATAAAGGATGTTCTTCCACTCGTGGAATTGCGCAAAATCACCTGTAGTTACGTCTATAAGCAGTGTTTTGGCATAATTTTTTTCTACAATTTTCATAACTCCCATAGGAGCAAGTAATCCAAGGAAATCTTTTGACTCAAAACCTTGATCTACTGTAATTATTTTTGCAGCTCCACCGCGTTGTTGGTCTAATGTTCTTGCTTGAGCTGCTCCAGCAGTTTTTTCATCTACCGAGCACTTATTCCCAATCCAAACGAAGATGGTTTTTTCTGCGTCAAGTAAGTAAACGTCCCCGCTCGAAAAGATTAGCTTGGAAATTTCCTTTAGTTCGCCTTGATCGACTAGGTAAAGTTTCATATAAAATTTTCACTTTTAATTTTTTTTAAATTTTTACTTTAAATGTATTATAAAACTAGGTTATAAAAATTTGTGTGAAAAATCCTCCTCTTAAACTAAAAATCATCTAGAGCAAGATTAATTCTTCTTACCAATTTGGGTATATCATTAAGATCTATTGAACAATATGCAATTCGAATCCCATTTATTTTTTCTTCTGGTTTTTCAATAGGAATTATCCCTACTTTATATTTTCGTAATAAAAGATCTCCAAATTCATTTGCCCTTATTTTATTAGGGTTCAAATTTAAAAATAGGAAAAATCCTCCCGAATTTGGATCAATCGAAATGTCAGGATTGTTGATTTTAATCAGTTCTGAATTAATTTTCTCATACCGTTTTTTAAGTAAATCATTCACCTTCTTCCTTGATGAGAGAAATTTCTCAATACCTTTTTCTTTAAATAATTTTTGAGTAATACTTTGATAGAAGTGGTTACAATTAGATATTGTTGCCCGATTGAAACCTTCTGATTTATTATGAATTTCACTTTTAAGGCTTTCTAGTTCCTCATCATTTTTTACCCAACTTGGTTTTAATCCAAAAGTCATAAAGCCAATTCTTCCTCCATACATTAAGAGTTCTTTGGTAATTCCATCAAGCTTTATAGGAACAACATTCTCATCTAATTGATGTAAGTCATAGAAAATAGATCTATTCGATGCTTCATTCGAATATACATAAGGTTCATACGCATCATCTACTATTACAATTATTGGTTTTTCTTGGTTTTTTTGCTGTTCTCGTAGAAGCGATACGATTTCATTGACTTCTTTTTTAAGAGGGACATATCCTGTAGGATTATTTGGGAAATTTAAAATAATGACAATCTTTTCCTGAATTTTCGCGACTTCATTAATCGCGGTCTCCAAACTTTCAAGATTAATATTCTGATCTTTAAAAAATTCAAAAGATTTAATCTTAGCACCAATAAATTTCTCAATTATGTTATCATAATTGCCCCATCTCTTATTGGGTGCAATAATAATTTCACCAGAATTTAAAAATAAGGAACAACTATGATGAATTCCATTAGTGACACCTGCTGTAATAACTGGAGTTGTAATATATCTTTCTAATCTTAATAATAAATCTTTTTCCTTTTCTTTATCGTAGTTTGCCTTTCTTATAATCCAGTCCTTCCAAATTTCTCTTATTTCAATTAATCCCCCTATAGACGCATAGGGGACAATTTGCTTAACATTTAAGCTGGTATATTCTGCGATCTCCTTAAGATAACATGGTAACCAATCAGAACTACCTCCTTCAATAAAATCCTTTTCAAATCCATAAGCAGTTCCTATTGTTCCTATTAATTCTGCTTCCTTTTTTGCTCTGCCAGACCAATGAAAGATTCCCTCAGGCAGTTCCAATCTTCTACCTACTTCTGAATAGGCTTCATATAATGGGGTTTTTTGAATATAATTAAATTTCATGATACTTTTATGCCTTCTTTAAATTTTACTTAAAACCTTATCTACAATAAGGAATATAAATGAAATTAATTTACTGAATTTAAATATGAAAAAATATTAAAGAAGAAATATGAGTGACGAAAATAATATAAAAGAACCTGAACAAAAAGGAAGAGATGAGAAACCTTTTAGAAAAGGATGGAATAACCTAATTGACGGGTTTAAAGGAGGATTCGAAAAATTTCAGTTATCATTAGAGGAACAATCGAAGAAAAACAAAGAATTGTGGGAAGAAAATAAAGATAAGGCCACCAAATTCTTTAAAGATGCCAAACAAGATTGGGATAATAAAGTTAAAGAATGGAACGCTGATATGGAAAAAAAGAAAATAGAATCAAAAGAACAATGGGACACATATAAGAATAAGGTTAGTCAAGATTTTAAAAATTGGCAGGAAAAAACAAAGCAAGATTGGAATGATGGTGTCAAAGCATTTAGAAAGGGATTTTTTAAAGCTTATTTTTGGTTTTT
>JAHLWJ010000564.1 GCA_019057975.1 Promethearchaeota archaeon
GGGAGATTTCTTATGAGAAGATACTGTTTAATAGGGATTAAAGGAATAGGGAAAACTACTTTAATAAAAACGATTCTCGAGGAAATCCCTAATATTGATTATTTTATCGGTTCTCAAATTCTAAGACAATTAGTAGGGCCAAGATTCGATAATTTTGATTATTTTCCTAAGGAAGAAAAACAAAAATATAGAGAGAAAGCAATAGAATACATGATTAAAAGGCAGAATGAAACTCAAAAAGATATTCTAGTTGATGGACATACTACACTCTATAATCCGATTAGTAATGAAACAGAAAATGTATTTACTGAATTGGATTGCAAGTTTTTTACTGATCTGATTTTATATGAAGTAAATGCTTTAACCGTGTTAGAAAGAAGAAAAAGTGATTCTATTAAAAAAAGAATTTTAGATTTATCTATTATTAAAAAAGAGCTTTCTTTTGAAAGAGAGAATTCTGATAATATTGCAAAAAAATACGGAATGCAGCTGCATTATTTAAATGAAGATTTTCATAATAATCTAAATATAGAATTAATTAAAATATTGAAAGGTGAAAAGATGTGATTCCACCTGATGAAAGTAGCAATTTGAAACTAATGATTAGAGATATTGAGAATAAAACATCTGATTTCAGTAAAAATTGTGTTGTTTTATTAGATGCTGATAGAACTCTTTGTGCCCTTGACACTAGTAGAATACTTAATGAAATGGCCAACATCAGTTTTACAGAAATAAAGGATGGATTTGTTAAACATGGATATACTTATCCCGGATTTAAGAATATGGCTGAAATTTACAGTAGATTAAACATTCCAGATTATAAAAGATGCTCAAAAGAGACTGCAAAAAATATCGAATTATATCCAGGTGTGTTGGAATTTATAAAGAGTACTCAAGAGTTTGCAGATATTTGTATTGTTACGAGTGGTGTGAAAAAGATATGGGAATATATTTTGATTAATCATGATTTAGAAAATGTTCTATTAATTGGTGGAACCCATAATAATATTGACGATTATATTATCGGGCGGTATGAAAAAGGTCAGATTGCCGAATTTTTTGCCAGCAATGGACAAATTTTAATTGCTTTTGGAGACAGCGATGTAGATTCTTTAATGCTTAAAAAAGCGAATCATGCTGTAATAGTTGTTAACCATAGGAATAATGCAGATTTACTTCCACATTTAAAAAACCATTCATCTTTATATCAGATTAGCTTTAAAGACTATCATCATGCAAGCATTAGAATTACTGATTTTAAAAAAATTTCAAAAATAATAATGGATTTAATAACATGAAGGTAGAAAAATGTTAAAACATTTTACAGATAAAAAAGCTGTCCAATTGATTGCTACAGATTCAAGAAGAACCGATATTACTCCTTATCAATTATCTCAAGTTCATATTGAGATGGGGAAATACCTTGCATATGAAATACTTGAAGAACTAGATTTAGAAGATTGTGAAATTCAGCATCCACAAGGAATAAAAATTGGAAGAAGGCTAAAAAATGAGAAGGATGTCTTAATTTTGGATTTCATGAGAGCAGGTGTATATTTAGGCGATGGCTTAAGATTTATTTTTCAGACCTCTCCTTATTTTCATATTACACCCAAAAGAGGTGAGGGGCTTTCTGAGATTGATTTAAGCTCATTAAAATCATTAGAGGGCAAAGTTATAATTTTAGTCGATTCTGTTATAAATACCGGAAATACAATGATGCCAGTTATTGAGCAGATTTCAAAATTTAATCCAGAGAAAATTTTTGTAACATGCCAAGTAATGCCTTATGATACTGCAGAGATTTTGGAAAAAAAATATCCCGATGTTTTATTTTTTATTTTTAGATTATCATATAATAAATATGTAGGAAAAGGAAAAACTGATACGGGAAATCGTTTATTTGGAACACTTTAAATTTTACAAGTGGATTGGTAGAAATTCATGATTAAAGGTCTCATCTATGATAATGAAAAGGAAAAATATTATATACGAGATCTTGAGGTTTCTATCACTAATTTATGTAATCTAGTATGTGACCAATGTGGATTTTTTGTACCTAATCAAAGAATCCCATATAGCGAAGATCCAATAAAAGAAATCACAGAAGGAATCGGGATTTTAAAAGATTTAGGCATTTATATACATCGTTTTCCTGTTCTTGGAGGGGAGCCAACAATCGATAAAAAATTACTTGAAAGGGCCGTAAAATCTTTTCGAACTGTAAATAACTTTGATATTTTAGAAATTGTAACCAATGGACTAATCCCTCAAGGACTAACTTTAAATAGTCTGAAACTTATTGATGAATTAACTATAAGCTTATACTTCGAATCAGATGAACTAATATCCTTATGGAAAGAATGGCTCAAAAAAAAAGCGCCTAATGTAAAATTCAACATACGTATTCATAATTGGGATTATCAACATGGAGATTACATAGTTTCTGACTTAAAAGCACAGGAAATGTATGAAAATTGCTGGTATCGAAAACATTGTACTACCATTGAGCGAAAAAGAATTTTTATTTGCTCCAGAATTGCTAAATGCGGAGATGATAAAGAGGGTTTGTATTTAAATAATACTCTTACTCTTGAAGATATACAAGATCTTTTAAATTCAGAAACATATTTTCCATCATGTAAAAGATGTATACCTTTAATGGGGTTTGGTAAAATTAAACCCGGGATGCAGCCTAATAATGGATTATTTCCATTAATAGATAAAGCAATTAAATATTTAAAAGAAAACCTAAATAAAGATGGTGCTTGAAATTAAAGAACAAATAGAGAAGGTTTGCATTTCTCCAAATTCAGTCTGTAATTTTGCTTGTAGATATTGTTATTTCTATAATCCCGAAAATCCAATTTTTCCACAAAAAAGCCTAACAGAGACTGATATCAGAACTATTTTAGATAAAATCTATGATTATAGTGTTAAATTCAAGTTAAAAAAGAAAATTAAAATAATTTTCGTTGGAAGTGGTGAACCACTCTTATCATGGAAAGAGATCTCATTAGCAATGGAAGAATTTAGAAATGAGGGAAAGCATAAGGAGATTAAATTTTACATGGTAACAAATGGCTCATTATTATCAGACGAAATAGTAAGAAAGATGAAGGAATTAGCAATAATACCCAGTGTTTC
>JAHLWJ010000119.1 GCA_019057975.1 Promethearchaeota archaeon
TTTCTTATATTCTGTATCCTCTTTCGAAAGAATTAAATATCTAACATTTCTTTCTTTCAAATATTCAAATATTTTTAAATAATCAAACAAACAATATTCAATTTTAAAATCTGGATTCCAATTAGCTTTTAAGTCGTCTACCAATACTCTGTAATCAAAATGAGGTAACGAAGTTCCCATAGATAAAAATCCAATATTAGATACATTATTTACGAAAGCGTATTCACCAAAGACAGATTGATTTATTACTACTTTCCAATGATATTGATTTAATCCAGAATAATTTCTATCCGTACATTCAAAATCAAATTTCATTTTATACCAAACATTATTGGTAATCTCTGATATTTTTATAGAAGTACTACCGTTAAAATAATAAAACCCTCCATTTTCTATTTTTAAAGAAAAACCAAGGACACTCTCATATGAAGAAAAATTTAACCAAACACTTTTACTCTTATTGGATGTTTGTATATAAAAATCAATAGTGCCATTATTTTGATAAGAAAAAAATTTGAAATGAACCTCAGCTCTTCCGTTAGGATTTTGATCTACAAACTCTAACACATTTTTATGATTAAATATTTCTTCAATCAATTTTATAGAGCAATTGGAGGATGTTTTTGATATTACATCTGGACACTCCCAATATTGCAAGCCATGCTCCATTTCGGAATGGAGTCGATATGTATCTCGTCGAGTAATATCTTTTATGCGTCCTACTAAAACTTTTCGGTCACATAAGAATTTCGAATCTCGGGGGGTATTTTGAGAAACCCAATTAATAATATGAGCTTCTTCATCGTTTAAAATGCCCTCATAATTATACAATTTTACACCCGCGATTATTGTGTTAGAAAATGAGAAGAACACTATTATCGATATTAAAATCAAGGTTGGAAATGATTTTAAAACTTTATAAGGATTTTTAAAATTCCGAGAATTATAATAATTTATTATTTTAATTAATCCAGTTGATGCAAAAATAGAGAGAGGGATAATAGTATAATGCCATATTCTATTAAACCAATATGTTATCAAAAAGAAATCATATTTAGGTGTTGTATATAGATTTATAAAAGAATGCTTAACATAATAGTAGAAAATTAAACTGAAAGAAACTCCCATTAAGAGTAAAAGCCAACTAAATAATATATAGAACAATTTTCTCCTTTTTTTATAACAAAAATACATCATAAAAATCCCAAAAATGCCTATAAAACCTAAATTATAAAAGAAAACATGGAGAATAAATGTGAAATTACTCAATCCTCTAATAGTCCTTATTAAATTAAGAATTATTTCCAAAATTAAGAAGCCCAAGAAGATTAGAGAAATCAGAAAAAAATTAAATTTTGCATTAGTTCTAAATTTCTTTTTTTTTCTTACTACTGAGCTACTAAATTTTAATCTAATTTTATAAAATAAAAAGTTGAGAAAAAGAAATCCAATTAAGAGTGAATAACATAAACAAGAATTAATAAATAATCTAGTTTCAAAATTTAAATCTGAAAGATACATAGATTCGTTAAGAAAAAAAAAAAAATGGGATAAGATTGCCCAACTGAAGATATTTTTTGCTAATATATCAAAAAAAATAAAAAAAATTGTTAGGAATGAAATAAAAATAAGATAGGTTTTAAGAAAATGGAAATCTCGACTATTAAATACTAAAAGGATAAGAATTAATAATAGAGCGGGTATTACAGGGAGATAATATATCATTAAACTTTGAATTAAAAAAAAAGCTGCTAATACGATTAAGAGTAAATTTTCAATTTTTTGCTTTAAATTCATATCGTAGATATCATTTCTTTTTTTAATTAAGATAAGGAAAAGAGCTATAGAAACTGTAAATAATATAATAGCAAAACTTTTATATCGAAATACAAAAAATGCATCGTAAGTGAAAAGAGAGATAAAATCTTCTTCGATTTGTGGATTAATAAAATAAAATAAGTATGAAAATGTAACAGCAAAAATAGCTGATAGAATGGCATAAATCTTTTTGAAGTCAATTAATAATGATCTCAATAATAAATATAGAGACGCAATTGACAAATATATGAAAGGAAATAACATCACACTTATATTAACTGCAGGAATTCCACTTAATGTACTAATACTATATGTAATATAGCCCCAATATGTTGTATAACTATAAAAATAATCCCCTAGTTGTGTATCTTGGCGTCCGACAAAATCAGAGAAATTCATTATTCTATAGAAATCAGAATCATAAAGATATTTCGCATTCAAATGAATGTTAATTGTAATAATTATTATGCTAATTGCTAAAAATAATATCAAGAGGGAGCTTCTTGACAAAATTACTTTTGTGTTATTAAGAAAGATTTTTTTTTTTCGATATATCTGAAGAGTTAGGCTCAAGCTGTATGAAATTAGGATGAATAAAAATAACATTATAGAAAAATAACTTCTCTGTAGTCCAAGTTGATCAAAGATTAAAGTTAGACTTCCAAGCACACCAAATGATATTAATGGATAAAAAACTAATTTAACTAAAATAGGGTCAACACCAAACCTTTGGTGAATCGTATTATTAGGAAAAACTATTTTAAAAATACATGATCCTAAAGTAATACTACATCCAATTAAAAATACAATCGCCCTAAATAAATTAAGAAGGGAAATTCGACTCCATTCAATGATCATTTCAGAATTTGGAACTGGAGGAATAAAAAATGTTATAACCATTAATATTATTAATATGAAATTTATTAAATCCTCATTTATGATTCTAAGGTTTAACGAAATTCCTGTGTATTCAAATCTTTTCATGTTTATAAAAAAGTAGAATACTCCAATTATAAAAAGGGCGAAACCTATCATTGATAAAATTGGAACCTCATAATTGAATGGAGACAATATAACATTTATGAGAAAAAGAAAGTAGAGAATGATAAATGTAATTATAAAGGTAGGTATAAAGAATTTTTTATTTATCGTCAAAAACCTTCTCAAACAACTTTTTTTTTAATTAATCAAATCAATAAGATCTTTTTTTAATTATGAAAAGCTAAAAATCAATTAAAATTTAATCATATTAAATAAATTTAATAAATATAATGAAATTTAATTGTTATTCGATCGATGATATTAGAAAAAACATTCCAGAGATTTAATTTATGAATTTATTATCTAATTTTAAGCCTTTTAAAATATCTAAATTATTGAAAAAAATTAGGAGATTCATTCGTAATTTATTGATTAGAAAAAGCTTACAAAAAAAAAGAGAAATTCTTAGAAATTCAGCAATATCTAATAAGATTTTTAAAAAGATTTATAAAAATTCTAATATCGAGGGAATACAAAAAATATTTTTTGAAAATCATTTATTTGCATACTCAAATGAAAAAGAAAAAGAGTTTTTGATTAAAAAAATAAATGAATCTTGTTCTGATTTTTTAAGAGATTGTCTAAATTACGCTAATAATATTGTAAATAATGATTTCACGATATTTGAGAAAAAATATAGCGCAGATGATGAATTAGATTGGAATCATAGCTTTTTTACTAATTTTAGATGGAGTTTTATCAAATCTGAGAAAATCATGAAACATCCTTTAAATAAAAATGTGGATATAAAATATGTATGGGAATTGAATAGACATCAGTTTTTACCTTATTTAGGATTAGCTTACTATTATACAGGTGATGAAAAGTATGCCAAAGCGTTTAAATATCTTGTTTTGGATTGGATATCGAAAAATCCACCTCTTTATGGGATAAATTGGATATCTGGATTAGAAGTATCGCTTAGATTAACTTCTTGGTTATTTTCACTCTTTTTCTTTAAATCTTCCAACGAAATTAATAATGTGGCGTTTTTTGAAAAAATTTTCAAATCACTTTTTCAACATGCTTATTTTTTAAAAAAATTTTATGAAAGAAAATCATTTAATCATACCGTCGGTGATTTATTTGGACTCTTCTTTTTTTCTAAAGTATTTGAAAAAATCAAAGTAATGAAAAAGTGGGAAAAGAAATCTTATAAATTATTATATAATGAAATTTTGAGACAAATTCAGTCCGATGGAACTCATATTGAGCAATCTATTAATTATCATAGGTTTGTCCTTGAGTTCTTCACCCTTTTCATTATCTTAAATGAAGAAAAACTAGACCGAAAGGCTAAAAAACATATAGAAAAAATGTATGATTTTTTAATCTTAATTATTAAACCGGATGGCACTTACCCTTTAATCGGAGATAATGATGATGGAAAAGTGTTATTTTTAAATTGTATTAAGAATAATTCAGTTTTAGAATTATTAAATTTAGGTTCAATTTTATTCAATAGAGGAGATTTGAAATTTATTTCAAAGAAACTTTCACTTTCATCGATTTTGTTGCTAGGTGAAAAGGGATTTAAACTATATAAAAATCTACAAGAAAGAGAACCAGATAAAAGAATGAATTTTTTTCAAGATGCTGGTTTCTTTGTAATGAGAAATTCATGGGCAGTAAATTCGCATTATTTATTTGTTGATTTTAGCGATTTTGGCCCCAATAATGCTTCCCACTCTCATAGTGATATAACTAATATTATTTTATGCTATAATGGAAAAAATATCATTAATGATTCAGGAACATATTCGTATAATTTATCATGGGAAGATCGCAATTTGTATCGTAGTAGCCTTGCTCATAATCTTTTAACCGTTAATTTTAAAAATCAAGCTAAAATTAAAAATTGGTTTGCTTGGGAAAATTTACCAAAAGTAAAAAGGTTAGTTCTAATCAATGGAGATAAGATAAAATTAGCATGTCTTCATGATGGATACGTTAATTATTTTGTAGAACGGATAATTTTAACAAATAAAAATCTTTCTGAGATTTTAATAAAAGATAAATTATTACCCAATCCGAAAGGAGCAAAAGAAAAATTAGAGAATGTAAATATCTTTTTACATTTCGATAAAGAAGTAAAAATTAAGAAATTAAATGACTCTGTTGTTATAAACGATGAATTAAAATTTCGTTTTCATTCAAAACATAAATTTAGTATTATTTTAGATCGTTCTTACTATTCACCCCATTATGGTTTGAGATTTGAAAGACCAATAATAAAAATTAATTTTAAAGTCAATAATAACAATTTGGATAAACTAGAGCTCATCACAAAAATCACAGCAATAGATAACAAAAAAACCAACATATCAAAGTAATAGATTATAATGTACCAATAAGAATTAATGAAAAGAAAATAAATCTAAATTTAGATACTTTTTATCAAAAAATCTTTATCGTAAAGAGTTAAAAAAACAAACTCGGGAATTACAGTGAAAAAATTATATATAAATAAAATAGGTCAAATAATTCTTAAAACTGAGAAAATCCCAGAAATTGAATTTGAAGGATCAATAGTTAAAACTTGTTATGCCTTAATAAGTGCTGGCACGGAATTATCTACAATAAAGAGAAGAAGATTTAAAAGTCAATCTTTCCTAAAACAAATCCTAAAATCTCAACATTTTCGAGAAAGAGTCTTAGAATTTTTGGTTAAAGCTTCTTTCAAAGAAATCTTTAACAAAATAAGAAATTATGTCTTACCAAAAAAGCCAAAAAAAAACTTTACATCCCCAGTTCAAAAATTAGCTCCTACGGGGTATAGTTGTTCAGGCATAATTCAAAAAACTAATATTAATGGATATCATCAGAATGATCGAATTGCATGTGCGGGATCTAATCATGCTGAAATAATCTTTGCACCAAAGAACCTATCTTGTAAAATCCCAGATAATGTATCGTTACAAGAAGCGGCATTTACTACTTTAGGCTCAATTGCATTGCATAGTATTCATAGAGCCGATTTAAAGCCTGGCGAGTACATAGGTATTATTGGAACTGGGTTAATAGGCTTGATTGTTCTCCAATTAGCAAAAATTTCTACAACTAAAGTATTTGCTATTGACTTAATCAATAAAAGATTGAATATTGCGAAGTCATTAGGAGCAGATACCATTTTGAATCCTAAAATCCATCAAATTAATGTTGTTGTTGTTAACAAAACAGAAGGAAAGGGGTTAGATACAATCATCATATGTGCTGGTTCAGCGAGCTCAAAACCTTTAGAGATGGCAGTTGATTTAATAAGAAAAAGCGGAAAAATTGTAATTTTAGGAGATATACCAATAAAGATAAACCGTCGATCCCTTTATCATAAAGAAGCAGATATATTGATCTCAAGATCATATGGACCTGGAAGATATGATTCTAACTATGAATTATATGGTTATGATTATCCTGCGAATTATATTCCATGGACAGTAAAAAGGAATATGGAATTCTTTTTGAAATTAATTTCAGAAGGAAAAATAAATGTTAAAGCACTCATTTCTGATATTATTCCTTATGAAAAGTCAAACTTAGCTTATCAAAAATTAATAGAAAATCCATCAAATTCTTTAGGCGTATTGATAAATTTTACCAACGGAGATAGTTTGTTAGAAAAAGCAGTTCCTAAACAATCATTACCTCTAACAAGCAAGAAATTAACGATAGGATTGATAGGTTGTGGATCATTTGCTCAATCTACACACATTCCTCATCTTATTACAAATCCAAATTGTAAAATTAAAGCAATTTGTACTCAACATAAAACAACAGCAGAAATATGTATGAAAAGATATAATCCAACATATGTGACTACTAATTATAGAAAGATTCTTAAAGATCCTGAAATCAATACAGTTTTCATTTATACTCGTCATAATTCACATGCTAAATTCACAAAAGAAGCAATAAATGCAAATAAAAATGTTTTTGTTGAAAAACCAATGGGGCTTACTATGGATGAATGTCTAGATGTTTATAGTTTAGTAAAAAATTCTCAATGTAATTATATCATAGGTTTTAATAGAAGATTTAGCCCATTCATTAAAATTACAAAAGAGCTTTTAAATAAACGGACGAATCCTATAATTATTCATTATCGCATAGCGAGTAATTATCGCCCAGAAGATCATTGGTTATTTGACCCAAAAATAGGAGGAGGGCCATTAATTGGAGAGTTTTGTCACTTTACAGATTTAATACTCTATTTAATTAACTCTAAACCCGTTGAGTTATTTGCTAATGGTGGTGAATTAAGTCATATTAATACTAAAACCTTCGATAGTTGTAATGTAACTATCAAATTCAAAAATAATTCAATTGCTAATATTATTTATACTGATTTGAGTGGACCAAAGATACCAAAAGAAAGAATTGAAATTTTTTCAGGAGACTCTGCGATTATTATCGATGATTTTAAAAAAATGGAGACCTCCGGTTTTAATATTGGAAATAGAGAATTATATTTACAAAATAAAGGTCATAAAGCAGAAATAAATAATATTATCAATTCACATTTAAACCTTGAATCATCAATAATTAATGTTAATGATGCATTGAGAGCAATGGATTTATGTTTTAAGACCATTGAGTCTATTGAGTCAGGAAAAATCGTCAAATTAAATGGTGATTTATATATTTAAACCAAAAACAATATCCTTGAATGAGAAAAATAGGTTTATTAATCCAGTATATATATTGAACCAATATGCCTTGATTTCAACAATTGAAAACGATATTATCTTTAGAAACAAAAATCAACTTGATCCTCTTTTTTGTTGCGGTGTTGTCAAAAAATTTGGGCAATCCGTTCATAATATTAAAGAAAATGAAGTTGTATCATATATATCAAAAAATTTAGATTTGAACATAATCTTACCCTCTAATTTGATTTTTAAAATGAAAGAATATAATCCCAAACTTATTTCGATCCTGCCATATGCTTCATATGGAATGAAAATTTTGAGAGAAACTAATCCAAAATTAAGTCAGAATTTATTAATATTCGGGTTTAATATGTTTTCTTTTTTATTATCAAAGATTTTAGTAAAAAGTGGTGCTAATATCCATATCCTTAAGCTATCAAACGATAATTATAGTTATGATTTAGAGAAGGAAAAAGATATAGATGTTATAAATATCGACGACTATATTCAAAATCAAATAAATAAAATCAGAATTGATAAAATAATATTAATGACTGACTTAAATCAAATTATTCTTGAAGCTGTAATTCATTTACATAACAAATTTGAGAGCCTAGAAATCTTTGATATCGGAGTAAATCATCAAAAAGAAAAAGAACAAGGCAAAATTAAAATTAATCAAATTTCGAGATACAATATAGATTTTATTAATTCTAATTATAAAAAGAGTGTATACTATCCTTATGATTACATGAGATGGGATTATAAAAGAAATCTTCAATATTTCATTCAATTAATTGAGCAAAATAAAATTGTTTTAGATTTTATAAACCCAATGCAGGTTAATGTGAAAAATTTAGATGAATTAAAGGAACAAATCCCCCATATTATGGATAAGATACCCGGAAAATTAATTCTTTTTAAATTACAAAATTAAATTAGAATTAGGCAAAAATTAAGAATTCCTATTATTCTGAAATTTCCTTCATAAGTAAAAACAAATAGTCCGAATATTCATAATAATAGTTTGGTTCCGTTAAAAATCTCTTTAATTTATCTTTTAAATCCTTGTAAGAATTAGCAAATATATTATTTTCATCAGGAAAATAATACTTTAAATTAACTTTATTTTTAGGATTAATTATTAAGAATGGCATTCTATTTAATAATTCAAAAACATATGTAGAATAAAGAGTAATGCTCAGGAAGTTATAGTTTGAAGGTAAGTCGGATATTTTTTCAATGATTTTTATTTTATCTGAGAATATTTTATCTACCTCTTTAGAATTAGGATGATATTTAACAAAAATAGGTATATTTAAGTCCCTTACTAAACTTTCAATAAATTCTACTGTTTTCTTATATGCAGCTTTAATTGTAATTGAATTGATACTTGAAAGAATAGACTGTGCTATAAAAACGATTGCAAAGTCTTGAGTTATGTCTTTTTTTTGCCTAATTGGTGAAATCTCCGTTTCAAAATATCGAAAGTTTGTTGAAGAACTAATATAATAATCTTTTTGTACTTTTGAAAAAACATAGAACTCATCATAATTCACAATAGGACAGTAAACTCCAAGCCCATGAGCAAAATTTATTACTTTAATATTTCTTTTTTTCAATAACTCTGTTAAATATGTTGTGCTTGGTAAAAATTCTTCCTTTGTATAAAATTCTTTAACATCTGGAAATTCTTTCGTTAAATATTCAATATAATCATCAATTTCTAATCGTGCTATTATCACATGAAGAAAAGGGATCTTTAATTTTTTAGGAATTAAACTAAAATAGTTTCTTATAGCGATTTTTATCAGCTTGTAATAATTGATTTTTGGGATATAGAAAAAATAATTCCTATTATTAATTTTTAAATGTTCAAGATACTTTTCTTGCCTTTTGGAAGGGAAAAATCCAAGGTAACCCGGATTTATGTGAATAATCGTATTTTCAAGTGATTGTTTTAACCTGTTAAGATATATATTCTCAGCTAAATCTACCCAACATCTAAGTATTCTAGAATATTTAATTTCAGTTTTGTAGCTTGACTTTTTAGCAGGAAATAGTTTAATTACTTTAGTATATCTCAATTTCCTTCTATAAATGGCATAAAACATCATAATTGGAAGTATTTTAATACGCTTTGAAAAAACTTTTTCAACATTAATATCAAATTCCTTCAAGAGTAATTGATCATCTTTCGACAGAAAAGAAGATTGTATTTTTTTCACTTTATATTTATGATCCAATAAGAATTTGATTAAACAAGCTTTTCTATGAATTTCTGCGTCCTTCAAAAAAAGAAAATTAATTAAATGATTTTTAAACGATTCATTTAAATTTAAAAATTTCAAAAAATACTTAATAATCTTTATTTTAATATCTCTAATTTCAAAATTAACTAAGTTAATCTCATTTATATTAAAAATAATTTTTTTATTATCCTTAAATTCTATACTTACGCTATTTTTGTTTAGATAATAATAATTTTTAAATGTCTTAATGAACCAATTTTTTTTTACATGTTTTTCAATTAAATTTTTTCCATTCATTAACTTTTAATTGAGTTAATTAATTAAGTATTTCGTAGTAAAGGTTAGTAATACTTTATAAAATTTTTTTAATCTTTAATTAAATTACTATTTATTAAAAAATCTATACGACATGGTAAAAATGAAAACTTCTGATTTTAAATTATTTTTACTTAAACACCAGACATTCTTTAGTTTTATAGTCCTTAATTCAGTTTTTATTTTTTTATATTTATATAAATTAGAGTTATTTCCATTAATATGGATTGATGAAGGGTATTTTAGTAATCCGGCTTATGATTTAATCAACAATGGGTTATTTAGAACTTATATCTATGATGGTTATTTAAATTTAGAAGATTTTACATTTTGGCAACCGCCATTCTATCTTTTACTCTTAGCATTGTCCTTTAAAATATTTGGAATTTCATTGTTAAGTGGTCGAATCGTGAGTGTGATTTTAGCAATTATTGGAATTAATATTTTTTATTGTATTGCAAAGCGTTTTTTAAAAAAGAATTCTGCTTTAATTATTACAACCTTAATGGGGACATTTAGTTATTATTTTATATCAGCTAGACAAATTAGAATGGATATTGCTGTATCAACATTTACCCTTGTTTCTTTTTTTTTCTTATTTTTTAAATACTACGATTCAGATTCAAGTGAACGAAAAAAGATAAGCTACTTAATATTCTCGGGAATTTTTAGTGCTTTAGCTATTTTAAGTCATCCAAATGGTTTGCTTTCTGTTTTACTGAATATTATTTGTATATTTCTCTATAATATTCCTTTGAAAAGTAAATTCATTCTCTCAACTAAACTGGTTTATCAAATAAAAGAGAAATTTAAGCCCGTATTAGTTTACTGCGCTACAATATTCTTTATATGTTTTCCATACTTAATAATAATTCTTTTTAATTTAGAGATTTTTCAAACTCAGTTTTCAAGACAAATTGGAACTTCTATAACGGACATATGGAGCAATCTTATTACAGAGCCTGAACGCTATATTGTGATCTTACGAGCTTATGCTAATAATCCTCTATTTTCTTCATTTCCAGATTTAATGAAATATTTTATTATTTTCTTCTTAATATTTATTTTTGCAATCGGCTTTCTAATATTAATCTTTTTGACAATAAAAAACGATAATAAAAATGCTAAAATATTACTAATTTATACTATAGGGATTTTGATTTTTTTTGCTTTCATAATATCTAATAAAACTAGGCAGTATTTGTGTATAATGTCTCCTTATCTTTTTTTATTAGTTGTCTATTCATTTTCATACAGAAGATTAATTTTTCTAAAATTGGACAGATTTAAGTATAAGTCTATTCAAATTATCAAAAAATATATTGACCAGAAATTACTTCCAATATATAAATTTATTTGGCTTATTATTATTTTATTAATCCATGTATCTAACCTTTTTTCTTTTTATTTAGTTAATGAAGATTATAACCCATATTATATTCATACAGTCTTAGAAAATCATTCAATTTCGAATCAAGATCTCATTATAGCAAATCCAACATTTTTTATTCCTTTATATGATTATAACATAGTTCATTACAATGTTTTTTATATGCGTAATAAATCAGGAGAATCTTTGGATGCTTTACTTCTTGAATATAACCCAAAATATTTTCTCTATGATGCGAGATGGCGTGATTATAGTGGTACGGGATTCGATATCGAATTTCTAAATTATTGGGAGTTTTTCTTTACGAATAATTGTACCTTATTAGAATTATTTAATTCTACAGTTAGTTCTTTAGATCCTTTATATTTATATGGGCTTAACAGTTAAGATTACAGAGTATTTATGTTTCTTAATTTTTCTTTTATAATTTTCTCAGCTTCAGTTACTTTTTTTATTCCATCTCCCTTCCAGAGTTCTAGCTTTCTTAAATCTCGAATCAGTCGTCTTAATCCAGAAAATTCTAAACTAGCTGCTTGATCTGAACCCCACATTGCTCGGTCTAACGTTATATGTCTTTCGATAACCTTAGCTCCGAGATTTGCTGCTACCAATGAAGCTGAAATTCCGTATTCATGCCCACTATAACCTATAATATGTTCTGGATATTTTTCCCTTAAAGTAAGAATATAGTTTAAATTTAAATCTATGTCTGGAGCAGGATAACTAGAATTGCAATGCAGTAATATAAGTTCGTCATCTTTTAATATTTCAACTGCCTTTTCTATTTCCTCTTCAGTACTCATTCCCAAAGACAAAAAAATTGGCTTATTAAGAGAACTTATTTTTTCTAATAATTCCCTATCTGTTAACTTAGCGGAAGGAATTTTATAACATGGTACATTGAATTTTTCTAAAAAATCCACACTTAATAAATCCCATGGAGATGCAAACCAGATAAGGTTCTTCAAGCGATTGTAATTATCAATTTCCTTATATTCTGCATCCCAAAATTCGATTTTTTTTTTATAGTCAATATAAGGAATTTCACCCCAAGGAGTTTCATAAATCATTTGTTTTTTATATTCAGGTACGCAAATATCTGGCGTTCTTTTTTGAAATTTAACAGCATCAGTACCACAAATATTTGCTATATCAATTAACTTCTTAGCGTTGTCCAAAGAGCCGTTATGGTTTATCCCAATTTCAGCAATGAAAAAGATTGGAGATGTTGCAGATATTATTTTTTCCCTAATTTTAATTTCTTTCATTTGTCTAATATGTTC
>JAHLWJ010000565.1 GCA_019057975.1 Promethearchaeota archaeon
GAGAGTGGGATTCGAACCCACGAAGGGCTATTAACCCTTAACGGTTTTCGAGACAACTACCCTAAACCACTTGTTCATCCCTCCGTAATAATAATATTAAATGAATCAATAAAAATAAATTTTGAAAAAAGATTTTTATATCAGATAATCAGATGAAGTTAGGTTAAAATATAATAATAATATTATATTTTAATAACATTATTCATATAAAATCTTTGGTTTAAAAGCGGACTCTAGCATTTCATATAACGGATTTGATTATGAGAAGTCCCGCATACTATTTCTTACCACCATACATTGTAAATACTCCATATTTATAGAAACAATCTACATCTTTGAATCCGATATCTCTCAAAGCGTTCAACTGACTGGTTAATGTATCAAGCTTACTATAATGCTCATTTTCCTTATAATTGCAGATAATATCATCGTAGTTGTCCTCTAACTTCAACGCAGTTTGTTTCTCGATTATCCATTCCTTCCATAGTTTTAAATACAATTTCTCAAGATTCTCTGTTGGTGAAAGAACGACATTGATATTTACAAACACTTAATTCTTTTTACTACCCTCTGTAGCAGAAATCCAATCTTTCCTTCCGAAACATACAAACTTATATTGCTTATTGTCCCTTGTTTCTACTTTAATAGAGTTTGGATATAACGGAATTAAATTTAAAAATTTGGTCCAACACTTTGTGACCTCATTAATATTTCCTAGATCGATTATTGTAGTTCCTTGTTGAACATTGAATTTATGCGACTCAAATATTAATCTCTGTGCGGTCAAGTATAAATGCCCACCTACTGTTTCAATACCCCTTTGTAAATTAGCCTTCCCTTCTTTAATGATAGATTCTCCATTAAGCAAATTTGTATTCATATTTTTATCTCCCTATTAGTTGTGAAATATTAATGACGTATAGCGTCAGTAGTATATACAATGTTGCCAAGCGAGCGTTGTGGTATAATTTTATCTTAAACCGCAAAAGCGAGTGAGGCAATATGGGTGAAGTGACATAAGGGGATGGAACCATATATGCCATGTTATGTAATGTGTTAACTTTGCGAACAATTTCTATCATTCCTTTGCTACCTTGTAATATTCTTTTGCTTTTTTTGTAATTGACACAATAAACTCTTTCTTTCCCTTCGTATATTCAACTCTATTATTTGGATACTTCTTAGAAAGTGATTTCTTCAATTCATCATAACGTTTGGCTTCGTCGGGAAATTCTCTTAAATAATCTTTGAAATAGAGTCTGTCCCATAACTCAGAATCTGCCTTAACCATGTGAATATGATGCGTGCGTTTTCCGTCAGAATTGCGTTTTATAAACCAAGCATAATATGGAGGTTGGTTACCAATAGTAGGGCGCCAAAAGTATTCATAGCCTTCTGATTCTAATATTGGTACAATTTTTTTCTTAGTTTCTTCCAAACTACTAACTTCAACTAGTATATCAATAATAGGTTTTGCCGACATTCCTGGTATTGCAGTACTTCCAAAGTGTTCAATCCTTTTGACTAGATTTTTCGGCAACTTGCTGTGCAAAAAAGCTGCTTCTTTTTCAAATAAACTTGACCATTCTGAATTATAAGGAACTATCCATATTTCCTCACGAACGACTTTGGCAATGTGTCGTTTTAAGTTATCATCCATATAAACATTTCTTTTTAGTTAGTTTATTTTAGTATATTAAATTAGCAAAGTTAGCATTTCATATAACATTTTGCGGATAAACGAAGTTCGCCGATAGGTGAATTTGAAGGAATCTTTGATTTGTCTTTTACCCACTGTTATCGGACTGAGATATCACCGAGCGACGATAGGAGCGTGAGTTCTGAACCTCGCAATAAAAGATCACGATTTAATTTCTCTTAATATCTGTATACTCTCTAAAACTCTTTTATCCTTAATTCTATAATAAATGCTTATTCCATCTTTTTCGAATTCCAAAATATCTGCTTCAGAAAGTATCCTCAAATGTTGCGAAACAGCAGGTTGGGATTTACCATCATTGGGATTATCTCACAGACGCATTTTTTGCCGTCTTTTAGAAATTCAACTATTCTGAGCTGTTTTTCATATGCCAATGCCTTAAAAATCTTAACTTCGTTTTTTACCATTTGAATATTTAACTATTTAGATTTATCTTAATATTATGCTTGGAACAAAAAAGGGGAATATCAAACCTCCAGCTATTCCCGTAATAGCCATCAAAATTGCATAAGTAACTGGTATTTTCCAGCCAACAACCCTTGATATTCCAAGCAGTGAAGGAATGCTTAGTGCGGGTGCTGCAAGTAAAAACACCAATGCCGGGGCCCAATCCCGCACCTCTGCGGTAAATTCCAGCAAACAAGGGAATGATGCTGCATGAGCATACTGATAACAGAGGACCTCCAAAAGCGCCGACAAGATATCCCTTGATTCCCCCACCGCTCATGTGCTTTATGATTAGAGATTTAGGGATAAATGTTTCAACTGCTCCCGCGATCAGAAATGCTATTGTAAGACATGCCCACGCTGCTGAAAGATAATTTACAAGAGTATGAACTATGATTTTCAACGGGGGAGTATCTTCAGTTATTGGAAACAGCTCTTTAATTTCTTCTCCCTGTTTTATTTTCTCTGATTTGGTGAATGCTTTATCCTATTCATAGCTTACAAGCGTTTCCAAAAAGAGGATTATTATTATACCCCCTACTATTGTTCTGTTTAACTTCATTTTATCCATTACCTATTTTAATTAATTGGTTTTTATATGACAATCAGGTAACCCCCGATTGCAATAAATATTACTCCAATAAATTTCCTTAATATTTTCTCAAATCTGGAAACATTCTGCATGTGCTTGTTGATATTTTTTGAGCCAATGTAAAATAAAGTTGCGAAAACAAGAACTGGGATTCCCGTTCCGAATCCGTAAAACATTGGTAGAATTATTCCTTCTCTTGATGCGAGTCCGAGCGGTATTAATGTTCCAAAAAACAAGACGGCACTGTAAGGACAGAATGCCAGAGCAAATAAAATTCCAATAAAGAATGCTCCCAAGAGACCGAGGTTCGCAGCTTTTTTACTGAGTTTTTCTGTAATGCTTCCTCCACCTAAATTGAAATTTAAATTTATAACCCCGAGCATTA
>JAHLWJ010000566.1 GCA_019057975.1 Promethearchaeota archaeon
AAAACACTCCCAAATAATTAAATTTTTCTATTCTAGGATTAAAGATACCTAATGGCCTAAAAATAATAATTAGAAACTAAATTGGAGTTATGTGCTTTTTTTTGAAAAATCAATTATAAGTTTTTCACAGTCATTCATAATTTTAGAAACAGAAGCCTTAAATTCAATTGCATCTTCCTTGAAATCCTCTTTGGTTAATCCATTAACATATCCATAGGCAGCTTTGTTTCTTAATATAATCAAATCTTTCAATGTTTCTGCATGGAAATCCATGTTATCTACAAACCATTTTGGGATACTGGTCTTATTTATACTCAAATAAAGTTTTGATATATTGTGAATTTTAGGGTATTCAATACCAAAAAGGATTAAAATAGCTTTTAATGATTGCTCTACAGCCATTTCATAAGAAAATACTACGTCATTCCATCGTTCATCTTCAAATGCTCGACTCGCATTTTGTTGCCATTGTTTTCCTCTTTTTAGCCCTTCCTTAGCAACTTCAATATTATTCATAATTCGATTAATTCACCAAATTCAACATTATTTCGTTTCCAATAAAAATTTTTATCAGAAATAAAGATCCGTTTTATATTTTTATTTAATATTCTTTTATTTATTCTTTCAATGAAGCTAAGGCCCACGTTAACTCTGTCGTATAATATAATTCCATCCATGGCTATATCATAAAATAAAGTTCTAAAATTGTCTAAATCATTTAAGAATATTGGGTATTCTTGTAAAGAGCAATAGATTGTTTTATTATTACTATCTTTCAATTGAAGAGTTTTTTCGAAAGTTACTGTTATTTTTGTTAACGTCTTGTTAAACCCTGATAAATTTACAATTTCATCTGAAAATATTAGTAATAAATCAATATCACTTTCATAAGTCCATTTCCCCCGCGCTACAGAGCCATACAATATAATTGATATAAGATTGTTATTAAAGTTTGCTTTTAAGAGAGAAACATAAGAATTTAAGTAATTTCGAAAAATGTATGGAACACGATCGTAATTCTCATAGAATCCCTCTTCTCGGATAATTGCTTCCGCTTTTTCAAGTATTTTCAGAAATTTTATTCCGCGTTCTGTCATGCGATATAATCCACGTTCTTGGATAAGTAGCTTCTTTTTTAGTAAAAATTTCAACCTTTCTGAGCGTGTTTTCTTATTTTTAATGGCAAAATTAAGTCCTGTGAAGCTAGATTCTCTGGATACTTCTAAATGTTTTAATAAATTTAAGGAATATTCGTCAATCAATTTCATTAATATAATAATTGAAGTATAATAATATATACTTTTGGTTTATAATTATATACTTATCCTTGTTCAAAATAGAAGTTATGTTGGAGTTGAGATTTCAGGACCTTTTCTTGGGAAAATTTCTGCTATGAGTGATTCAAGCGAAGGACTATCCTTCAGTTCAAGAACTTGGCTTGTTTGGTAAAATTTCTCGAGTAATTGCCAAATGGCTGTTGTATTGTGTAACCGGGATTAACTTTTAATTCCTCGGGACGTGAATCAGACATATTTTTTCAAACCGCTTTGTTTGGATTTAACACAAAGGAAGAAAGTGTTCTTTAAAAGCCTTTGGCACTATGTAGTGTCGATCCCTAAAATTATACTAATTTATTAAAGATCGTCTACATATAGTTTTCCATTAATCCACACCCATTTAATATCAATGATAAAGTTTAAGCAATTATATCTTGATTAAATCTGTAATGAAATGCTCTTAAAGTAAAACAAACATATAAAAAATGATTTTTAACTGCAAGTATTTAAGCCTTTACAAAAAAGTGAAGTTTTAAATATTTAATCTATATCTCCTTTAAAGAATATTGTATATCTTAAAACAAATAAAGACGCGATAATATGATTACTGAAGATTTTATTCATAGAATTGAGATGTTTTCGAGTAGTAAAGCGAAGCTCAAAGTTGTAGAGATACTCTTAAAGAAATTGAATATTGAATATAAAATTGTATCTTCAAAAACTCACACATCAAGATTAAAGAGATTAATATTTGAACAACC
Organism: Promethearchaeota archaeon; assembly: GCA_019057975.1. The sequence continues at coordinate 2,039 of JAHLWJ010000566.1, forward strand.
GTTAGCTTCTGTTCACGATTTATTAACATCATTAGATATTGGATCTAAGAGATATGCTGAACAGCTCAAAAAGGATTTTGAAGCGCGTAGATATTGGCGAAAGCAATTTCAAAGATTCAAAAGTTTTCAAAAATCTATCAGGACAAGCTAGGTTAAAATAACTAATTTTATGAAGCTTAACAAGATTTTAAAGAATATTATTTATAAAATAAGGATTTCACATAAGAATAACTTTTTTATTACACTGTCTCAACAATCTTAACTCACTAACATTTATCAATAACTTAATTAATCAAACATAGATAAAAGCTTCAATGAAAGAGTTACAACAATTATTTTCTCCATTTTATTTATTAATTTTAATTGATACTATTACTTTAAAGAGTAAGAAATTATACGCTTGTAAATTTATCAAAGTTAGATAGTCAATTAATAAAATATCAATATTATGATCAAAAGTAAGGAAGAGATTCTTAGAACTCTTAAAATGTTAAAGGAAGAAATTAGAATCAAATATAGAGTAAAATCCATAGGGATTTTTGGCTCATATATCAGCAATGAACAAACAAATAGTAGTGATATTGATTTTCTAGTTGAATTTGAGGAGAATGCAGACTTATTCCATTATATCGGCTTATCACTTTTTTTAGAAGAACAATTTAATAAAAAAGTCGATGTAGTGTCCAAACCAGCATTGAAGGAAGAACTAAGGAAAAATATTCTTCAAGAGGTAATTTATGAGTAAGAAATATCAAATCTACATAAAGGATATTAGAAATGCAATAGTAAGTATAGAAAAATTCGTCGAGGGGCTTACTTTTGAGCAATTCAAAAACGACGACAAAACATCAAGTGCTGTCATTCGAAAACTTGAAATTATAGGAGAAGCTACTAAAAATATTCATGAGAACATCAGAGAAATATACCCTCAAATAGCTTGGAAAGAAATGGCAGGGATGAGAGATAAACTAATTCATGCTTATTCTGAGATTGATTTAAATTTAGTGTGGATGACTATTAAACAACGGTTACCACAATTAAAATCTGCAATTGAAAAGATACTCCAATAGTTGATCGTGAAACGATGATTTCACGAAAATA
>JAHLWJ010000567.1 GCA_019057975.1 Promethearchaeota archaeon
AATTTCGAATGATATTGCCTCTTAAAAAAATATTTCCGCTATCAATTTTATCGATCGGAACATCACTTACTTTATCATCTTTGGTTTATATTTTCCTACCTGGATCTATCTTTTTAGTGTCAGCGATATTCATAACCATCAATTTAATTATTATTAGGTCAGCATTATATGAATACCGTTTTATTCTATGGTATATTTCTCCTTTAGCATTAACATTATTAACTTTACAGTTTATACTATTGATAGAATTATTTCATTCTCTCTATTTTATAGTTCTACTTTCACTTTTGATTTATTCTGCTTATTTTTCAGGATCAAAATTATTATTTTTGAAGAAAATCGAAGAACAACAGCCTGAAAAGGATTATGGTATGACGAAATTTGATTCAATTCTGTCACTAGTATCTCATTTTGCACTTGGCCTGTTGAGCTTTGGATTGATTCTGGAGTTAATAAATAACTTATATGGAGCTATTCTGTTATCTGTTTTCATATTTTTCCTCTCAACTCTATTAGATATCCATGTTTTAAAGAGAGTTTTAGAAAAAATCACCTATTTGTTAAATATCATAGCATTTCTTGTCGTTACGATCGGAGCATCAATTTATTTTGTTCAATTTACAGGAACGGATGCCACATTATTTATTTTAAATTTAGTAGTATTTTTGATATTACAGTTCTATACTTTACATTACTTATCTTACTATATCGAAGTAATTACAAAATATGATGCTAGTAGAATAAAAGAAATTAGAAATCAATCTCAAGCAATCCTATTGAATAGTATTTTTCTTGTGATCAGTATATACCTTTCTTTATTACTGAGTGACTTACTCTTAGCCTATAACCCATTATTATCAGGAATTCCTTCAGTAAGTTTCATTCTTGCTGTTTTTTCGTTTCTGATGTTTCTATTAAATGGCTTTATAAATCGCACAATTGAAGTTAAATATAAAGATATTATTCTCTTCTTTACTTTCATAGCATTCCAAATCTTTTTTGGAATTTTCTGGCTCTCCCTCTTTACAACATTCGCAATACTCGATATTGTAAGAATAATTTTAGTTATACTGACTGAAACTATACTGACCGCCATTACAATACATCTTTCGAAAGGTGTTATAAAAAGCGAGGAATGGGTTACAAAGACAATGAAACTCTTTTCAGTTATAGTTTTTACTATATACTTAGAAATATCAGTTTTATTTTTCGGATTCTTTGTGTTATTTACTGGCTTAATCCAAAGTCTGTTGTATTCTCAAATAATTCTATTCTTAATCAGTTTTTTAGAAATATACGGAATAAAGCGTTTAAAAGCAGGGTACATGGATATTGTCCACTGTTTAAGTTATTTAAATATCTCTTGGACTCTTTTTCTATATTTATTCTATTTAAATGGTTTTTCAATTCCTGCACTTTTTTATCTACTTTTGATATTTTTATCGATGCAATTTTACACTAACATCTCGTATTTTAATATTAGGAGTAAATTTAATCCCGAAAAAATAGAAATATTTGGAAAGTGGAAAACTAACAGGCAAAATTACTTAGGGATAGGTTTATATGCCTTTCTAATAGTTAGCATCTTTAATTCGCTGATAGCGTTTGGTTTTGAATTCCATATAACTATTTTGATTTTAAGTATTCTGACACATTTGATTAGTTGGTTTGATAAGTTTGTTTTAAAGTTTTTAAAGAAAACTTCGAAGTTTTTTGTCATTACTTCTTGGATCGTTATGATAGGCTTCTCGATTTTATTCTACCTTGATTGGAATACATTGCTTTTCCCACACGTTATCCCTCTTACTATAATTATTCTTACGATACAGGTTGCATATTTATTTTGGTTAATCTCAGAAGGGGATTATATTAAGTCCAAGATATCAAAGATTAATAAAAGTCTAGTTCTAATTGCCTATTTCGATTTAATCACATGGCCTTTGTATTATATTAATTTAGATTATTATCTTTCGTTTAATTTATCGATATTATCGTTTATTATCTTACTAGTTTTAACCTTCGTCGACAATTATATTAAGGTCGTAAGTGATAATGGTAGAAACTTAGTCCGGATTTCAAGTTTTGTTTTAATTGAAACTCTCCTATCGTTAGATATTTTTATTACCTTAGAATTTATCATAATTCCGAATCTAGTTTTAAACTTGTGTCTATCTCTATTCATTTTTATGATATTAAATTTAGTTCTATTCAAACCTTTTAAACGCAGCAAATTCCTTTCCTTCTTATATTCCGTAATAATGTTCTTGCTATTAAGCATTATTACTTTTAATCTAACTTCAAATGGTTGGAGTTTCTCCTGGATATTAATAGGAACGATGTTATACTTGTTTATTTTTATGTTAGAAGAATTGAAAAGATTCTTAGATAATATTATAGATAATTTACGATTTGCTCTTATTAAGGTCAAAAATTACCTTCTGAGTTTCTATTATTCCACTCTCAATTTCTTAAAGAAGCACTTTAAAGTGATAGGAATTATTTTGTGCTTGATTCTAGGTGTAATCGTAGGGGTTCTCTTCTCCGATATTGTTTTAGGTTTGTTAAGATGGGATCACGCATCTCTTTCAGGTTTAGCGACTTCAGGAATTTTAATCTCTTTTCTCCCTGCCAAGAAAACAGATGATTTAGATCTAGTTTTTAGACAAAGAATGCAGCGTTTTATAACGATATGGATCAGTTTTACTATATTCGTATTTGCTTTATTATTACCGTACCTAACCTCAATCATTTTTGGAATAATTCTGATATTGTCCTCAATAATTATATTAGGAGCAATACTTGCGGTATATATTTACAGAATTGAAAAGAAACAGAAGATTTCAATAAAATGGAGGTTTTACACTACAATATTGTTAATTACCCTCGCGATTATTTGGGTAATTTTAATTGTTGTTTTATACTTCACTGAAATTATTATATAAAACTACTTCAGGATAAGTTTTTCTCTTTCCATTCTTTTAGGAATTTCTTGTATTTACTAATTGGTATTCCAATTGAATTTAGTGTATCTAGCTCTATCTTCACTTTTTTATTGGAGTCGTGAGCCTTACGAAATGTTAGTTCCCAATCAAAATAAGAACTTGATCTTGACATTTTAAATTTATTATAATTGTAC
>JAHLWJ010000568.1 GCA_019057975.1 Promethearchaeota archaeon
CTGGTGGAGATAGAGGTAGAAACAGTAATTTAAGTGAATTGAGTCAAATGTATGGTATAGTTTTTGAAAACGATCAAGTTTTAGATGAAACTTATAATCTAGGTATGGAAAATACGCCTATAATTACTTCCTTAATACCTCCGCACCCAATTACAAATAGTATTAGTTCGATTTGTTATAGATCAGGTTGTTCGCTAAGCGTTTTAGGGAATGCTATATCAATAATTTCATCAAATGAAACTTCGGAACCTTTCTCTTCGGCTTTAGTCTGCGTTTCTGAACCTGATAAAGGTAGAATATGTGCCATTGGGAGCTATGAACTCTTTAGAGATCGTGTAGGAGGGGGGTTCAGTAACGACGAACATCCAAATTTGGCATATAATATTTTTTCGTGGTTGATCTCCGACTATAGAATGGATTTACATTCAAGTGGAGCGGTCCCCGATATTGTTACTAATAAACCTGATTCTGATATCAGTTCTCCGGATTATAATTCAGAAATACCTCAATCGCCATTATTTAAACAGAAGAACATCAATATCGATTTTTCGATGAAAATTTCGAAAAAAAGCGAGCTAGTAGAATTATTAAAAATATTTCAAAACCAAATCGACACGATTAAAACTACAATTGATAAATTGATCAAAACAACTATAACATCAGAAAAAGAAATTTTAGAGCTTCGTATTCCCTCAGAAACTGCTCAAATCAAAGAAAAAAAAGTAAAAGATAACTCAAAATCTAATGGTTTTGATAAACTACTAGAAACTAGTACCGTACTAACAGATTTACCACCAAAACCAGAAAGTTTAAAATTTCAAGATGAAGGTGACTTTATCGGATTACCTAAAATCGATGATACAAGTAAAATAAAACCTGTTCCCAAACCACACGCTCCAAAAAAAGTTAAAAAGAGAGATTTAATAGCTGAAAAGAAGGCTTTAGAAGGTAAACTAAGTTCGGTTCGAAATTTACTTGAATTTATAGAAAAAAAGCACAATTCTGGGCAGATGGATGAAAAATCTTTCGAGAAACGCACAAGTCAACTTAAAAGTGATTTGATTACAACTCAAAACAAGATCGAAGAAATTGATAAAAAATTAAAATAGTTAGAATAAGGAGCACAATTAAATTTCTTAATTTTTAGGTTTAAAATCATCAGGAACATACGGTTGTGCATATTTATTTACAATTTCAAAGAATTCTTTATCTCCAACGCCCTTTGATATTTTCTTTAATTCTTGTTTTATCAAATTAAAGGATTTTCTAAGGTCCTTTTTAGAAGTTTCCTCATGTTTTTTTTTCACTTCAGTTACGATCTGCTTTATAATTGCATCTGGAATATCTAAATCCAAGACTTTAATTTTTTTTTGAAGAGCGTGCAAAATCGATTTGGAGCCTGAAAATTTTCCAAGATAGAATTTTCTTCTTCTTCCTACCATTTGTGGATTAATTGGTTCATATGTTAAAGGATGTGCTAAAATTGCTGCTATGTGAAGTCCACTTTCGTGAGAAAATGCATATTCTCCGACTATTGGTTTATTCAAAGCCAAAGGTTGGTTGAAGTATTTCTCACAGACTTCAGATAACTCTGGTAATCTTTTCAAATCAATACCCGTATTTATCCCAATTCGCTCTAAAATAGTAACGACTTCTTCTAAAGCGGCGTTTCCCGCTCTTTCTCCGTACCCATTAATACATGTGTGTGGGTACGTACATCCTTCAATTACTCCAGTAATCGTATTCGCAACAGCTAAACCAAAATCATTGTGTGTGTGAATGCCCATAGGGATTTTTTTTTTAAGAGGGTCAATTATTTCCTTCTTAATGCGTTTATACAAGTGAGATGTAGAGTAAGGTGTTAAGACACCAACGGTATCGCCTAACACTATTCTTTCAGAGCCCGCTTCAATCGCCGTCTGAAACACATTTTTCAAATGAGTAAAATCACATCGCGTTCCATCCTCAGACACCCAATTTACTTTGAAACCGTTATCAATTGCGTAATGAATTGCTTTACTTATGATTTCTAACTGTTCTTCAGGTTTTTGTTTCAATGTCTTCCTAAATATTGGAGATATAGGCATAAAAATAACAATTTCTTTAAGGTCTGCTTCTAAACACGCGTTGATATCTTCTTCCTTTGGACGAGCTATTCCGAGGATCGTTGCTCTTTCCAAGTTTTCATTAACGAGCGTTTTAACGATTTTTTTTTCAGTTTTGGATACTGCAGGAAAACCAACGGCAATTAATTTCACTCCAATTTCATCCATTAACTTTGCTAAATGGATTTTTTCATCAAGTGTAAGATAAACAGTAGGACTTTGTTCGCCATCCCTCAATGTTTCATCCCAAACACAGACTTGAGATGGTATATCGAGATTCTGTTCTTTTAACGCAATTTTATTATAATCAACTAGTAAGTTTTCTAGTTCTTCCTTTGTAAATTTATAGCTCATTTCTATTTCTAAGAATAATCTAAAATAAATAAATTAAATTATTTGATATGAATTTAAGAATAGTAAAAAAAATTGTTTATGTTAAACAAAGCAGAACATGTTTAGTTATGTTCACAGCCACATCCGCATTCGTGAGAATCTTGCGGATCTGGTTCACAACCCGTTTCTAAAATTTTTATTTTGAAATGAAGAGTTTTTCCTGCTAATGGATGATTCATATCTATTTTAATAAATTCCTCTTCTACTTCTTTAACCCAGACCATAGAATGAGTTCCATTTGCGTCACCAACTCCGAGCATCATACCCGGTTCAGGATCTAAATCCTCTGGCAGTTGGTCGATGCTAACCGTTTGAACTAATAGAGGATCAATTTCGCCATAAGCTTCAGAGGCGCTTAAAATAATTTCAAATTCGTTTCCAACATCTTTACCTAATACTGAATCGTCAAATCCTTTAATCATCATACTTGAGCCGACTTCAAACTTTAATGGTTCTCCACCTTGAAGCTCCGTGCTATCGAATATGGTTCTGTCTTCTAATCTTCCTTCGTATTCAACTTTAATGATATCGCCTTTCTTAATCGCCATAGTAAATCCAACTTTTAAATAATTAATAGAATAATAGAATTATCCATTATTACTTAACTGTTTATATTTTAGAAATTCTTA
>JAHLWJ010000120.1 GCA_019057975.1 Promethearchaeota archaeon
TTGGATTAATTTTACAAAACCAAATCTTAAAAAAATTATTTGACTATATGAAAACATAATAAAAATAAAAAAACTATAAAAATCATAGTTTTGGAAATTAATAGCAATAATTAAAAAAAATAATATTATTGATTCAAAATGGCATTACCCCTTCCTGGTACACCAATTATAGTTGATATAGGTTCCGCTTACGTAAAGATCGGATTTGCAGGAGAACCTAGTCCTAGATTTGTATTTCCATGCATTACTGGTACAGAAAAATATAAAGCTGTTATGGTTGATGTAAGTGCGAGAAGTATGTACGTAGGCAATGATGTTTCACGAATGAGGGGTGTACTTAAAATTAAACACCCTATTGAGCGGGGCGCAATCATGGATTGGGACAGTTTCTACGAAATTCTTAATTATATCTTCTACACTTTGCTTCGAATTGAAAATTTATCCGATTATCCAGTATTTTACTGTGAATTACCTTTCATGAATAAAGAAACTAAAGAATACATCGCAAGACTTTTATTTGAAACTCATAACATTAGAAGTCTGATTATGATGCCAACACCCTTATTGTCATTATTCAGTGTAGGATTGACAACGGGATTGGTCATCGAGAGTGGTGATGGTCTAACTTGGGTAGTCCCTATTATAAATGGTCAAATGATTCAACATTCCGTACAAAAACTTCCCCTAGCTGGTGTTGACGTCAATCACAATCTGAAAAATCTTTTAATGAGGGAAGGAATAAATATAGCATCAAGTGCCGTCGATGAAATTATTAGAGAAATTAAAGAAAAAAATTGTTATTTTGTTTTGGATCCGAACAAACCCCCCAAAACGAATGAAATGTTCAGTACTCCAATGCCAGACGGCTCTACTATAAAAATGCCTAATTATATCCTCTCTCAAGCACCAGAAGTTATGTTTAATCCAGGTATGTTAGGGTATAGCTCTGTTATGAATTTACCTGATGCTGTAATAGCTAGCTTAAGAGTATTAGATAATAATTACTGGCACGAATTATTATCTCATATTGTAATTTCAGGAGGAAATCTTTCATATAGCGGTTTTGAGGAAAGATTCGAATCTGAGATGAATGCTATACTTCCTCAATTAGGTTCAATTCCAAAACCAAAACCAACACTAACTACTGTAAAAAATGAATTAATTCAACTCCAAGCAGCTGAAATGTCCAAGAAAAAACGTGATACATGTAGTCAATGTGGAACATTCGTAGATCTATCCTCTGGTATTGAATATTGTCCTTCATGTGGAGGGAGATTAGCTTTGCCTGAAATAAAAATCGATTTATCTCCCCAAAGAGGAAAAAAATCACTAAAAAAAGGGACATGTCCTTTCTGTAATAAAGAGATTGCAGATATGTCATCTTCCTTTTGTCCTTATTGTGGAAGATCAATAGAAAGTTTAGAGAAAACTGATATTCCCGAAGTTGTAAAAATGAAAACACCTGCTCAAGAATTTACTGAATACATGGAAGCTTCTAGTAAAGTTTTAAAACTTTTTGTGCCTGACAATCTACAATTTACCATCTTTAATGGAGCAGCTATTCTAGGAAGTTTACCCTCGTTTCAGAATCTTTTTATCACCTATGAGCAATTTCAATCTAATAAAGATCTGTTATATCGGGATATAAGCGAAATTCTTTAAAATTAAAGGATTTTTGATAAAAAATTAATAAAAACCTATTTTGCCTTTTTTTTAAGAATATCTAATTAATAAGTGCTATTGATAGATAATTTTTAATTTCAAGGTAAATTTAAAATATTAAAATTTTATTCATTTAGCTTAGGTTTTTTATTTGAAGAGCAAATTTCGGTATTTCACTATTCTATTCCTAGTGTTTTTTTTTACATTGAATATAATTCCGATTGTATTAGGTAAAACACGAAATGCATATTTAGTCGATTTTATTTTTAGCACTGAGATTGAAGGTGAAGGATTTAAAAATGGGATTGAAGGGGGAAGCCCCAGTAATGAGGCAACGGCTTATGCTTTAGAGATTTTAGATTATTATGGTCGAACAGCTCATGACGTTACTGATCTCGAAACATACTTAGAAACAGAATTAAAGACTATGTTTGAAGATGATGAAATTGTACTTTACGAATTATACTACTTACTTAAATCCTTAAATGTATTAGATTTTAATTATTCAAGTTTAAAAAATAGAATCCATCAGTTTATTAATGGAACTGAACAAATTGGCGGAGGATTTTCATTTTCGAATACATCTACATTAGCAAGTATGAGTTCAACATACTTTGTTGTTCAAGTTTTTGATTTAATAGAAGAACCTATACCAAATAAAACTGTTCATAGAGATTGGATTATATTATGCAATAATAGTGATGGTGGATATGGTGGTAATAGAAGTTTATCTTCTACTTTACTTACCACATATTATGCTGTCTATCTTTTGGAGTTGTTAACCTCCGTTAATGATTTAGCAGATAAAAATCAGACATTAACCTACTTAAATTCTTTTTACATACAGAATCCATCAGATACGAATAATTTTGGGGGGTGTTTACCTGACCTCACAGCTAATTACGCCTTGATAAGCAGTACGTATCACTGTGTAAGTGCGATATATATCATTAATGAAAGTATGCTTAATAGTGGTCAAACTACAAAATGGATAATATCTCGTCAATATTTTCAAGATGGTGGTTTTGCAGATATAACAGAGGGAACCAGCCAGCGAATCTCATCTGTAACTTCATCGTATTATGCCTTTGAAACTTTAAAAATATTTGGTTCTTTGGGTAAATTGTCAGCAGAAGTATTTATGGTAGAATTTAACTACTTGATTTTAATAATCATTTTGGGGAGCATTGGCTTAGTTGTGGCTATAGGCGTAATTCTTTGGCGGAGAAGAAGAATTTAATATTTTTTTACTAAAAAATAAAAGAAAATTCAAATGAGTCTTTCCTATTTTAATATATCTATAATTCTAAATTTAAAGTATATATCAAACTATGAATGATAAAATATTAGATGGAAAGGCATTAGCAGAAAAATTAAATTTGGCATTGAAAGTTAAAATTAATGAAGCAGTAGATAGAATAGGTATTAAACCTAAAATAGTTACTATACTAGTTGGAGAAGATCCCGCTTCAAAAGTCTATTTGAATATGAAGAAGAGAACCAGTGCTTTTGTAGGTATTGAATCAGAAATTTTAGAATTAGATGAACATATTTCGAAAGAGATTATTACGGAAGAAATCAATAAACTTAACAAAAATGATAATGTACATGGTATTTTACTACAACTACCTCTTCCAAAATCCCAAGCTTCCAATACACTAAATTATATTGAAAATATATCCCCAAAAAAGGACGTAGACGGATTAACTCCTGTAAATAAAGGTAAACTTTACGATTATAACGAAACCCTAGCGCCATGTACTCCTACAGGGATTATTACATTACTAGAATATTATAACATTGAACTAAAAGGGAAAGAAGTAGTTATCATTAATCGTTCAAATCTTGTCGGTAAACCTTTAATCTTTATGATGCTTAAACGGAATGCTACTGTTTCAGTTTGTCATACATCCACTATAAATATTGAAAACCATATGAGAAGAGCAGATATCTTAGTTGTAGCTGTAAGGCATCCAAATTTTGTAACTAAAGAAAAAATAAAAAAGGGTGCTATAATAATCGATGTAGGTATCAATAGAGTCAATGGAAAATTATGTGGAGATGTAAATTTTGAAGATGTTTTTGAAAAAAGTGGTAAAATTACTCCTTCTCCTGGGGGTATTGGCCCACTAACAGTTCATTTTTTGCTACAAAATACTTTTACAGCATATAAAAATCAATTAGGAATTAATTTTTGACTAAAGTATAATTCTATAATAACCTTTTATAAAATTAAAAACAATTAAAATTATAATTAATTGAAATTTTAAAAAAAGATAGTAATAAAAACTTTCATTATTACTATAAAACAAGATAACGAACATTAATAATACCTTAGAGTTAGAACAAAGTTCCTTATAAAAAATGGCAATATTAGAAGTTGGAATCAATATTGGAATGAAAAGCTTAATTGAGATTAAGTATTATTCATCTTCGGATAATGTCTTAGATCCAAATTTGCGTGCTGGATTTCTAACTGCATTGGAAAGTTTTACAAGTGAAGTTTTTGGTGACGATATTAACGTAATCTCTCTTGCAAGCTTTAAGTTAGTCTGCTACTGTGAAATGATACAAATGCCCAGTAATGATGCTGAAAATACACAACCATTATTATCATTTGCCATTATTGAAAAAGGAACAGAAGTTCCGGTAGTTAAAGAGCAATTAAACGAAATTGTTACTTATTTTCTAAACCGGTACTCATTAAATGATATCTTTTCCAAAAAACCTAGATATTTTAAAGATTTTGAAACTCGTATAAATGAAATCTTAGGAGACTTAAAACTAAAGACAGAAGATCGATTTAGAAGTATATTTTAATAACTTTTGCAGGGATTGATTTTTGAGTTCAAATATTGGAGCACCAGCTAAAGCGAAGTACCAAGAATATTTAGATGCTGGATCTTTAGAGCAAAAAATAAAACTACTGGGGGAATTCATTTCTTTAGTTCCTAAACATAAAGCAACAGAGAAGATTATAGCACAAAATAAATCTCGTCTTGCTAAGATGAAACGTGAGCTTGAAGCTCAAAAACAGCGACAGAAGATTACTCAAAAGGTTGTCAGCCCCTTTTCAATCAAAAAAGAAGGAATTCAAATAATCTTGATAAGTGCATATTATACACCTGGAGCTGGTAAAACTTCTCTTTTAAACTTTTTAACTGGCGCTGCGGAAGAAAAAATTGGTAAATTTACTGCTCTTCCTGAAATAGGAATCTATCAATATAACAAAATTCGATTTCAAATCGTAGAAATGCCTTCAATCATGAGAGGTGCATCAGAGGGTATAGGAAATGGAAAAGAAATATTATCTCAACTTAGATCTTGCGATTTAATTTGTATATGTGTGGATTTATCGAGAAGTTTTGAAGAACAAATGAGTTTACTTTTAGAAGAATTATCTAAAGCTGAAATCAGAATAAATATACCTCCTCCTCCTCTGAAAATTCAAAAAACAGGCTCAAATAAAATTCAAGTTCTGTATTTAACAAGTGAAGCCAAAGATGTCGAGGATATTAAAGACTTTACTGAACAAATTAAAGAAATTATACAGGAAAATGGGATAAGAAATGCTATAGTAAAAATATATGGATCTATTTCTTTTGATGATATTATAGATGCTTTAAATCCTTCTGTTGTCTATAAAAAAGCTATGGTTATAGCAACTAAGGGTGATCTCCCCCACACAGAGGAACCATTCGAAAAATTAAAACGGGAGTATTCTGATAAATTTTCAAAAATAATAGGGACTAGTATACATAAAAAAAACTTCCCTCAAGATTTTGGTGAAGTAATTCTAAGATATTTAAAAAAAATACGTATATATACAATGAGCGCTGGAGGAGATATAGCAGAGAAACCATTAATAATGGAGGAAAACTCAACTATTAAAGATGCTGCAATTAAGATTCATAAAAGTTTCTATGAATCTTTTGATCATGCAATAGTTATAAGGCAAGACGCTCGTCAAAAACGTAAAAAAGTGGGACTAGATTACGAATTACATAATATGGATATAATTGAAATCTTTACTATATGATTTTTTTTATTTTGTAATTAGACCTATTCAATATTTTATCTGTTCGATTAAATTAGGAAACTCTTGGATCTCCAATTTATATTTTGAATCTAAATCGAAAATTCCTTCTAATATGTTTTTTATACTCTCTAAACTATAGATTAAATTTTCTAGATAACCGATCATATCACCTTTGTGAATTACTATTTTATATTCTTCCACAAAATATCTACAGATTTCCTCTATTGTTAATTTATGCTCTACTCGTAGATTTAATATGATTTTCTCAAGGTTTAATCGTCCACAATCGCAATATGGTGAATCTTTACAACTACAATTGAAAATCTCACTTACCCATTTCGAAATGAATTCTATAAATTCCTGAGAGAATGTTTTTCTTTTTCGTATAGAATCCGCGTGCATAAGAGAAAGAACGCTACCACTAAATAAATTATTACTACGATATCTCATGTTCACATTTTTAGCTAAATCTGCTACAATTCCTTTAGACAAATATACATTTTTAATAGGTTTAAGGTCAAGAGCAATTGTAATTACTGACTTCTCCTTATTCTTTAATATATCCACAATTTCTAAACATTGTTCTATAATTAAGAATGACTTTGCGATAGCTTGCCCTAAATGAGTGGATTTATAGATAAAATTTTCTTTTATTCTTATTAGTCTCATCAGATTTAATTTTTTTAAAAATGAATCTAACTCATATTTGTTATTAATTAAAAGTTCGAAAAATATATAGATAGTTTCTTTTTTAATGCCTTGATTAAACATAGATATAAAGGCTAATAATTCTGTTAAACTTTTACTTTCGTTTGGGAGTAATTCAAAATCTTTAATTTTTCCATTTAATAATTTAATAGCAATTACTTCTTCAGTTTCTTTCATTTTAGGTGAATAAACCTTTTCTGGCTCCACAAGTAAATATGCATAACCTAAATCATGCTTTCTTAGCCTTCCACAGCGTCCTAACATCTGTTCAAATTCTGCTACGCTTAGCCATTTAATACCCATAGCTAAGGATTCAAAAATTACTTGACTTGCTGGAAGATCCACACCAGCAGCTAATGCAGCAGTCGCGACTACTCCGGCAATTTTTTGAGCTCTAAAGTCACCTTCAATTACTTTTCTTTCCTCATTAGTTAACCCCGAATGGTATGAAGATACATTGATTCCTCTTTCTTGCAAGTGAGCGGTGATAATTTCACATTTGTTCCTAGTATTGGTAAAAATTATCGACTGACCTTTAAAACCATATTTAGATTTTTTAAAGTAAGCCGCTTTAACTAATTTTGAAATCCGTTTGTATTTTTGAACTTCATTAAGGCATAGTATTAGATGTCTCTCAATGGGAACAGGTCTGTTGTTATACATAATCAACTTGCAATCTAATTTTTCAGCTAAAAGTTTTGGTTCTCCTAACGTAGCACTTAAATATAAAAATTGAGCTTCATTATAAAGCAACTTCATACGAGCAATGAATCCATCTAACAAGTAACCCCTCTCTGAATCAATCAAGGTTTGAATCTCGTCAACAATAATCGTACTAATATTTCCTAGAAGTGACTTTTTGCCACTTCTTAAAACATAATCTATTGCTTCATATGTAGCTATAATTATATCTGCATTGATTAAATCCTCTTGGGCTGTTTCTTCACTTTTTTCAAATAAAGATACCCCCACTTTTTTTAATATTTTTAAGTTTAAAGATTTATATCTTTCTTTAAATTCTTCAGTTCTTAAATTAGCTAAAGCTACAATTGGTACAAGATAAAGTATTTTTGCACTTCTATTCTTTAAAACTTTCGAGACACCTGCTAATTCTCCTACTAACGTTTTCCCTCCTGAAGTTGGTGCTATTATTAATTGGTTTGAAGCTTCTCTTATTAAACCTTTTTCAATAGCTAGGGCTTGTATTGGCAACAAAAAATTTATATTATATTGCTTTAATACGTTTTTAAAAGGCTGCGGGATCTCTAAGTCCTCAATTTTTTGATTAAGATATTTCTTATTAATTGGAGATTTTTTTTCAATATCATAAAGCGTAATATCTCTATTGGTTGCAGGATTAAAATCCGCTTGAAATAAGCTTAAAAGTTTTTTTATATTTTTAAATTTTAGAATCATATGTGTAAAAAAGCTTTTTAACTTTGGATTAATCCGATCTTGATTAACTAAACCTCTATGTCTTACTTCCCTAGCAATGATATTATATGCACATTCAGAGCATAATATTTGATTTTTAAATGATAATATTTGAGATCCCTCGTTTAAAATTGTGAATTTCTGAGTATCTAAGCAAGATTTACAAAAAGTTAAATTCTTTATTTTATTTTCATCAAATTGAAAGTTTTTAAGCATTTCATTTATAATAGTGAGATTTTCAAGAGAAGATTGGCTTGAAAATGCAATAAATCTGTTTTTATCAGAAAGTAAAAATTTTTTAAAGAGATGAGGGTTAATTGGAGCGATATTTCCATCTTTTTCAATTTTATTAAAACTTAATGGACGAATTCTATTTTTAAAATCTAAACCAAAAAGAACAGTCCCCCTAAAAAAAGGTTCGTTGATATAGGAAAATTTGAAATCTTTTTCCTTAAACTTTTTTATATAAAAGAAATTAACATTTAAAATCAGATCTTTCTTAGATTTTTCTTTACAATCTAAAACAATAAAAAAATCTCTTGAAGATATGCTCAAATTTGAAACCTTTTAAAATGTTAAGTTGTAATTAAAATGAATGAAAAAAACCACTTCAATTTTACTATTTACAATACGTAAATACAATGCAATAAGTTAATAAAAAAGGATAGAAATTTAAAAACCAAAAACTTGTTTGATTTTATCATAGACTTCCTTAATCTGTCTTAGCTTTCCTTCATCTCCTTGATTTAAAAAATGCTCGACCCATTGCCCAAAAGCACCGCCTTTAATCCATTCAAGGAAATATTCAACTGATTGACGTTCCTCTGCAGACATTTTATATTCGTTTTTTTTTCTAATTTGGTTTTTTATTTTTAATTTTCTTCTATATAAAAGTTATAAATTATTCTATTTTATATCTTTATAATTTCAATTTGATAAAATAAAGTTATTGAAATTTTCATAAAAATCTGTACAAATATGAGGAGCTTCCTGTTCCATTTCAAACAGTGGTTACGGGGGTCCCTATTCTTCAATCTAGTGCCCAAACGAAATATGAAAAAGAGATTGGAGACGATCTCCATAAAATGATTGAAGATATCGAAGGTATAAGATTTAACAATTTTAAAGAATTAGAATCAAAAGCAGAGGCGTCATTAGGATATTGGAATAAAAACATTAAAAAAACTATAAGTTCAGCTGGTAGCGATTATAAATCTTACGAAAAAGATAAAGATGCTCAAATTACTACACAAATCTATCTTTTCCCTATGATACAGATGTATGCTGAAACAAAACGAGGCAAAAGATTTGAAATATATAGTCTTGGTTCAGGAACTAAATTTATGGTATATTCTAATTTTTAATACAAAATTTTTTTTTATCTGAATTCTTCTTTTTCTTTACTTGATATTAGATTAGCACAAATTAAAAAACATGTCAAAAATTATTAAAAATGCATTTTGTTATAAGAAAATTTTAAAAACAAAAAAAACAAAACATTGATTAGGATTATGGAAAAAAAAAATCAAAACTCAAGTTATGCTTTTAAAGGTTATTTTTTACCAAATAATTCACTAATAATCTCTTTAATAGGTATTTTTGCGGCATTAATTTGCGTGTTTACTTTGCTAATAAGGATACCTGTTCCTGCTACAACGGGCTATATAAACATTGGAGATTTTGGAGTAATGTTCACAGGATTACTTTTTGGACCTATTATTGGAGGAATTGCTGGAGGATTAGGTTCTGCTATTGCAGATATTATAGGATTCCCACAATTTGCTATACCAACATTAATTATTAAAGGTTTAGAAGGATTTTTTGTAGGATTAATTGCTAATCCAAAGAGAGAAAGTTCTAGAATTGGCTTTAGGGATATTATTGCTGTATTAATAGGTGGGTCAATAATGGCCATCGGATATTTTGTTGTTGAAATTTTCATGTATGGATTGAGTGCAGCTATTATTGAAGTTCCTGGTAATCTATTTCAATTATTATTTGGAATGGTAACGTCATTGATTCTTATAACAACTGCTAGAAAATCCATTGTTAATAATCTACCTCAAGTATTTGATAAAATCTTTATTAAATTAGAGTAAAATGAGAAAAAATTGTAATAAAGTACTATTACATTATTTTTAAAAATTTACGATCCTTCGTAAACTTTAAATTAGCATTAATACTCTTTTTTACAGTTTAAAATTCAATAGAAGTGATAAAAAATTCTATTATGGATAATTTTATTTAGTATATTAGGTAGTGTTGGGGCTATAATAGTAGCAGGTGCTTTTCTTTTTTTAGGTGAAAAATATCAAAAAATACTCATCCCGATCCTTATTTCATTTGCTACAGGAATTCTCCTAGCAGCAGCATTTTTAGGATTAATTCCCGAGGCAATTGAAGAATTAGGAGGAGAAGCACATTTGATTATGCCATATGTTTTAGGAGGGATTTTGTTTTTCTTTTTTATGGAGAAGTTAATCATTTGGAGAAATTGTAGAAATAAAGAATGTGAAGTTCATTCTCATGCTTCAGGTCCTATTATACTTATAGGCGATTCACTGCATAATCTAACAGACGGAATTGTGATTGCAACTGCTTTTTTAACAAGTACAACCCTTGGTATAAGTGCTGGATTAACAATTTTAGTTCATGAACTTGCTCATGAAACTGGAGATTTCGGTATTCTACTTCATTCAGGATATTCAAAGAAAAAGGCGTTTATGTATAATCTTGTTTCGAGTTCTACAACAATACCCGCTGCAATATTAGGTTATTTTATATTAGGTGCTATTTCTTCAGTAGTTCCTTTCATCTTAGCAATCTCCGCATCTAGTTTCATATATATTTCTTTATCTGATTTAACACCTGATCTTCATCAGCATACTGATTTAAAATATAGCATTCAGCAATTGTTTTTCATTATCGCTGGAATTCTCTTAATGTATTTGTTACTAACATTAGGGGGCCATACTCATTAAAATATTATATCTTGATTGAAATGTTAGAATTAGATTATAAGGTTTTAAAGAAGATATATCATTCTTCAAAACATTTAAAGGTTGGAGATCTTGCCAGAATTCTTCGTTTTCCCCATTCTACAATTGGGAGTTGCATTAAGAGATTAGAAGAGAACGGATATGTTACATATGAACGATATAAGCCAGTTTCTTTATCAAAGGATGGAGAAAGTCTTGCTGTTGAACTAACACGTCATGCCCGACTTCTTGAATTGCTATTGCACAATGAATTGGGATTGAACCCGAAAGATGCTCATAATGAAAGTGAGAAATTTAATTTACTTTTCTCTTGTAATACAATTAATAGAATCTGTGCTAAATATTCTCACCCAAAAATGTGTCCTTGCGGAAAAGAAATTTTAAACTCTTCAGAATGTTTTTGTGAGAAAAAAGATTAAGGTCTTATTTTATAATATCATTCGAAGCATATGCAGTTAATATTTTTCCATAAAAATAGTGATGACTAGTCATATTTGATTCACTAGAATGAATAATTCTACATTCATAACTTAAGATACAGTCTTCTATAGTAGGCACTTTTGTATTTTTTCCAGGGATCGTTATCAATCCAGTTTTATTTAATTTATCAGTATTTCTCCCCGAATAAAATCCTGCTATATCTATAGCATGGTAAGTTTTCTCTGAAGGTATATTAATCATAAATTCATTCATAGCTTCAATTAATAAAGTATATGTATATCGACTATAGGCTACTTGAGCTCTAATAGCAGGGTTACCCTCAAATTCAGTGATTTTTTTCCAATCTAATGCCATAACATTACATTTTCCTTTTTAATCCATTGTTACTATTAATGCCGTATTTCCATTAAATTGTTCAATATATTCATATGGTACTATTTCTTTCCTATTATGTGACATTTTTCTAAGCTTATTTTTTAGTTATAACGAGGTTATTTTTAACAAATTACTGATTAAGGAAGCCCAGCTCCTGGTACTTCCACTTTCACATATTCAAATTTTTCACCCACTCTTTCAGAGGTAGATGTAGTTATTAAGACTATACAATAATTATGGTTCAAATTTTTTATCGTGATTTACTTTATCTATCGCGAGAAGGCAAGCCTCTTCCCAATCACCGTTAGGATCAATACTTTCACAGCAATCAGGGCACCAATCCTCAGGATAACCATCATCAAAATCACCAGCTTCCATATCACCATTTAGGATGCTACCACAATAAAAACAAACACCATCATCATACCTATCTAAAATTTCAGAAATTAATTTGATTTTTTTTTTTGCATTCATCTTTACAAGAGAATTTATATTTACATTATTATAGAATATAAGAAAAAAAACAATATAAGTATTTAATGTAATTTAAAATAATATAAGAACTAGCTTCCCTTAATCTTTTTTCAGCATTTTTAACCATATTATTAATTGTATTTTCAATTACATAATCCATATCTTTTTTCATTTCTTCAAGACTGTTTTTCCCAAACATATTGGTATGGCTTAAAACTCCTAATCCTCCAGCCTCAAAACTTCAACAGCCAACTCTTTTGTGTAAAAAGGACACATGGGTGCAGCAATTATAGGATGCTTAATTCCTAGCATTTCCGTAACTTTCGTTTTAAAAACCATTTACAGATACAACTTTTCTCCTTGATAATAATTCTAATAAAATTGATAGTATAAGAAATGGAAATAATAAAAAAGAGTTTTTATAAAGAATTAATTATTGAAACCAAGTTATATTTATTGTTTGATTTATATATGGTTCAACTCAATAGATTAGCCAAATAAATTTAAGTATATGTATCCTATTTTGTTTTTAAGAAATAAATTGCATTTAATATATAATTGAG
>JAHLWJ010000569.1 GCA_019057975.1 Promethearchaeota archaeon
TCTATTCACCTAGAATATGATATCTCCAAAATTCAAAAATTTAAATTAATTGATATGTATTCCCACGATTTGGGAAACCTTATTCAAGTTGTCTATAGTGCGGCAATTTTAACTAATGTGGATGAAGATTTAAATAAAGAAAAGGTTGAAAATTTAGATTTAATTCAAAAAAAATGTGTAGAAGCGGCTGAATTAATCAAAGATACTAGAAAAAATCAATAATTCTAAGTGGTTTAAAAATGGCTACAATATTCCTTATTGACGATGACTTAAGTATAATCAAACTCTTTGATAAGTTTTTAACAATATTAGGTCATGTTATAGTAGCAAAAGCCTATAATGGGGAAGAAGCAGTAAAATTATTTCATGAATTTCGAAAAATTCCTGATCTTATATTAATGGATCATCGAATGCCGAAAAAAGACGGCTTAACAGCAGCAAAAGAAATTTTAGATTTTAACAACAAAAGTAAGATCATCTTTTTAAGCGCCGATTATACTGTAAAGGATAAAGCATTGGCCTTAGGAGCAAAATATTTTTTAGAGAAACCATTTAAATTAGATAAGCTCTCACAAATTATTGAGAAAGTAAGTATAGAAAGCTAATTTTTACTTGTTAACTCAATTTCAGCCGAATAATCTGGAATAACTCCCTCGTAACTGACAATTTGCTTTTCCTTTAATTTTTTCAAGATTAACCTAACGCCTTCAAATTCCTCCTGACAAAATGTTTGGAGTTCCTTGTATTTGAGCTTCCTGCCGTTTTCTTCTAATGTTTTAATAATAAATTCTTCTTCTATTGATAGTTTTGACATAATATTAATTCAAATTCCAAGCATTTAAGTTTAAAATTAAGTTATTTTTTTCCCGTTGAGCCAAATCCACCTAATCCTCTTTCAGAATCAGGTAGCGTATCTGTTTCAACAACTTCAAAATCGTAAATTTTACCAAGAATTATTTGGCAGATTCTTTCGCATTTCTTTGTTAATCATTTTTACGAAAAATCAATTACGATCCTTATTTTATATGGTTTAGATTCTATATATAAAATTATAATGAAACACTTTAGTGAAAAGAATTTTCTTAACGTTATCAACTTGAATTATAAAAGAGATGAATCTAATGCTGATTTATCTAAAAAATGTGGTAAAAAAGTCATACCAAAGAAACATATTAAAAATTTTCCATTAAAATTCAGAGATCCTAATAATAAAGTTAAAGAATATCTCTGGACTGAAATTGATAATTATATCGCTCTGAAAAGAGAGGATCTTGACGAAAAATTAAATTTTTTAGAAGAAATCAAAAAATATTATCTTCTGAAAAAATTAGTGATGAAACACTTAAATAAGATTAATTTAATTAGTAAAAATTTAAATTCTCGAAGTAAAATATTGATAGAGCGTTCAATAGTGATGATATACTTATTAAGAGCTAAAAATCCTCCTTCAGATCGACAAATTGCACTTAAGGCAGGCTATAAACAAAGAGCGTCCATTATTAAAAAAATTAAAATTCATTTAGGGATTTTAGAAGAAACAAGAATTGTCAATATTTGGATAGAAATTGATAATTACATAGCTCAAGAAAGAGAGAATCTTGATAAAAAATTAAGATATTTAGAAGAGACCGAAAAATATCATCTTATAAAACAGATAATTATGAAATACTTAATTGATGAAACCAATTTAGTGGATAGAAATCTTTCCCTAACTAAGAAAACATCTATAGAGCGCGCTATAGTGATAATTTACTTGTTAAGATCTAAAAGCTCTCTAACATTTACTGAAATTATGGTAAAGTCAGAATATAAAGACACAAAGCCAATTAGAAATATTGCAAATTATTTTAGAATTTATGCACATTTAGAAATTGATCACATAAATCAGACAAGAGTGTGTGCTAGATGTAAAAGGATGCTTAGTTTTGATAAATTTGATACTTATGATGGAAAAATAAGATCAATGTGTATAAAATGTGATAATATACGAGATGGAATAAACCGATTTCAAAAAAAATTATTAGCAGCAATCTTTATCACATTAAAATACGAAAAAGGGATGGTAGTTGAAGAGTTCCTTCAGAGAGTGGATCGAGGCGAAAAATTTGATGTTGATATAAAATGTCCAGGATGCGGACTTGATTTGTGTTTTTTGCCTTCCTATGATTTCCACCATCCTAATCCTGCAATAAAAACCGTTTCTTGGAAAAAATTAGCCGTCAAAAAAGTTGAAGAAATTATTACTACTTTAGATGAAGAACAATGTGTTTTTCTGTGTGGTAATTGTCATAGATTAAAAAAATCTACATTTATTATGGAACATTTAGATGAAATTTTAACTGAGAATATTGATTGGAAGCATTATAATGACAATGCTAGAAAAAATCTTCGACGTTCAATTAGAAAGAAAAAGATTTTTGAAGATTTGTATAACGGTGTTTGTTTTTATTGTAAGAAACGAATGGTTGATAAGCTTGCTGTGATTGATTTTCATCATACAATTGAAGAGCTTAAGGAACATACTTGGAGTAAAGATCTTAGAGATATTGAAGATATCGAGTGGGTCAAAAAGATATTATTAAAAGAAAAACAAGTAGGGGCTTGTCATAATTGCCATTATATGGAAACAGCTATATATTTCAATAATAATAAATATGAGATACTTAGTAAATACTTGTTATGTAATATATTAAAAAAACTCGGAGTATAAATGAAACATTTTTTATTTTTCTTTAAAAATACTAATGTTATGGGGACTTTAAAAAAATTAAAACTCGAAAATCCTCTTGGAAAATTATAATATAAATTCTTGGTCCTAAAATTTTAGATGCATTTCAAATTGAAATTTATTTAGCAGCACTGGATTCTGTATCCACTTAAAAATTATTCTACTAAGTTGCCTTATTTTTTGAAAGAAAAAAAATGAATGTTATCTTTTACCAGTTGACCCAAAACCCCCTAAGCCTCGTTTTGAGTCACCTAATTCCTCCATTTCAATAAACTCATATTCGTACATTTTAGCGAGTATTATTTGGCAAATTCTATCTCTTTTATTCAAAATTAACTCATTATTAGAAAGATTTATAACAATAGCCATCCATTCATTTCTATAACCTGCATCAA
>JAHLWJ010000121.1 GCA_019057975.1 Promethearchaeota archaeon
TATACTCTCAGGTATCTTACTAATTTTAACAAAATCAGGAAGATCTTCTTTAAATATACCGATTCCTTTATTGGTGAATATTTCTAATTCACTTACAAGGCTATATTTTTCTTTTACATTATAAATTAGTTTACTAATTTCGTTATTACTTATTATTTCAAGTTTTTGAGATACACTCGAAATAGCATATCTATCATTTTTTTTACCAATATACACATTGTCATGTAATTCTTCCAAATAAGAATAGTCAAATATTAAAAAAATGCCTCTAGCAATTTCTTCAAAGCTCAAGTTCCAATTAATATCTTCACTCAAAATTAGAGAATCGCCTAGATGATAAAATTTAAATCCATCCCCGCCAGTCCATTTTACAGCATTGGTTATACCCGTATTATCATTTCCTGCTATTACATGTTGCAACCGAGGGATGGAAAGTTTTTCAGCTTGATCACCGATTTCAATTCCAATCCATCTTCGCTTCATTTTATGGGCGACTGCAGCAGTAGTTCCAGAACCTAAAAATGAATCTAAGATGAAATCACCTTTTTCCGTACTAATTTCAAAAATTCTCTGTATTAATCTTTCTGGTTTTTTTCCATTTTTGAATTTAACTCCGCCTTCACGATCCACTCTAGACATATCCCGATAAAAATCAGACCACCAATCACCCAATAAATTTGTTAAAACTTTTCTACAAACAATCCCCTTGTCTTCATCTCGATAAGTGATTTTTTTTACTTTATCCTCTAGAGTATATAATTGAAATAAATTTCCTTTTTTCCCTTTACCAATCCAATACGACCTGGTTTCTGCTCGAAATTTTATTGCCGTATCTGTACTTAAAGAATTTAAGTCACACTCTTCTAAATTAGGTATATGAGAATCTCTTCTTGCGATATTTTTTCGATTTTTAAGTACCCAATTATAAAAATTCTCATCTATTTCGAATAATTCATGAATACTATCATTAGTTTCTTTTAAACCGTGTTTCTTTAATAAATTTTTTACAAATGGTATTTCTTTCAACTGATTTATTATTGTTTTATCATTATCTTCATTGAATTCAAGATATTGATAATAATTTACGGGATATTCATTACATCTTTCATAAACTGGATTAACTTCTGAAACAGAAGGCATAGCATAGACTAAAATATATTCCGAGTTTTTTATAATTCTTTTATCAGCAGCTCTTCTTTTCATCCCCGCAGAATGAGACATTCTTATTGCAATTTGCCCTACAGAGCTATTTCTCCCAAAGATTTCATCCATAAGAACTTTAAGATAAGCCATTTCATCATCTCCAATTTGAACGAATATTAAACCATCTCTTCTTAGCAATTTTTTTAAAAAAACTAATCGATCGCGCATCATTGTGAGCCACTGTGAATGTTCTAAGTTATCATTGTATTTTTCAAATGCTGTACCTGTATTATACGGAGGATCAATGTATATGCACTTAATTCTATCTACTTCATCTCGGTTTTTAAAAAGTTCTACAAGTGTTCTTAATGCTAATAAATTATCTCCCTTGATTAACATATTTTCGCTAATTGGATTTCCATACTCTTCAATAAAAGATAATATTCTTGGTTCTGCTATACGAATATCATTTCGATCAACCCATTTTGGATTAATTCCTATTCCTTTTTCTTTAATTATCTCATAAAGAATCGATTTGTCTTTATTAATCCAATTTAATTCTAATGATCCTCTAAATTTTTCATTCTCTGGCATTTTGATCAATCTTTAATATCTTTTGAAAAATAAAATAAATTCATTATAAACAATCAATGAATACAAAATTCTTTGCCATATAATAACTGTTTTGCAATTTGTTTCCATTTATCTGTACTGCTTTTACCAATTCCCTTAATTTTTAGACTTTTCAGTTATTCTATTTTAGTATAATTTAGCATATTATAGTAAATTAATTCTTTAATTATTAATTAATTATTATCTAGTTTCTTCAATTATTAATCGCATAATTCTAATATAGGGCAATTAAAGCAGTCAAATGAATTTCTTTATTACGGTTCAAGACTCTTTTTTTTAAAATTATCTATCCATTCATTTAATCTTAATTTTCCAATCCAAAAATTTCTTTTTATTGAGTAATTAATCTTTTCAGAGAATATTACTTCAATATTCTCTAATTTTGGTATAATTTTTTTGACATCAATGTTTTTAATAAGTTCTCCAAAATTCTCAATGATATATATATTTTTAAAATTGGTTAAATCAATCTCTCCATCCTTAAAGTCATCTTGAAAATCTTTAATATCAATTACACAAATAATATAATTTTCAATTTCTTCTATTGATTTAATTGCTTGTGCATTAGAAAGCTTTACTGCATCAATCCTAGTAGATTTTACTTCTACATAGAAAAACCATTTTTTATTCTTTTCAAAGATTTCAAATTCACAAATATCTCCTGATTCTATATCACCCTTTAAGAATGCAGAAAAATCATACCCTTTAAAATTTATTTCCACTTCAAAATCATTAGTAAATAGTTCTCTCAATGCTTCTTCCAATTTTATTCCCAATCTCTGGTTTTTTCTGCCCATTTCTTTGTATTTTTTATGTTTTTCAATAAATTCATTTAATGTTTCCGTTTCCTCTTCATTATAGTCTGAGATCTCATTTATTAACTGCAATTTAGCCTCGGAATCTATACATTTTTCAAACCTTCTTTTTAATTCCCAAGCTTTTTGCTTACTTCCTTCAGAATATCTCTCTATTGTCATACTTATAAGATCAAATCTAAAATGTTTTAAAAATTCTGCTTTAACATCATCATTGATATATTCATTAATTTTTTTATCTCCTAGTAATTTTCTCAAACCATTTTCATCTGCATTATAATTCACTTCTTCTTCTTCATTTTCATCAAACATCCTTATCCATGTATGAGTTTTTAATATTCTTAACCAATCTGTGGCATATATCTTATGTTTTTTTCCACAATTACACTCAACATCCACTGAATTTTGCCAATTCCTATCAACTTTAATAACATAATCCATAATAAATTCAAAAAACTTTCTCGCTCTTTCTAAATCATTTCTTAAGCCTCTTGTCATTTTATCAAGAAAAGGAATGATTGAAACACTCAACTCTTCTATCTTATGATTAACATCATCAATCTCATCATCCTCTAACTCATATGGATTTTCAAGATAATAAATTAGATTGTCACTTCTTATTTTGAAGTCTTTTTTTTCTGTTATAATACCGTCATAAATAATCTTATTCTTTTCTAAATATTTTATTATAAATTCATATTTTTCATCATCATTAATTACCTCCTTATATCTCTCCGAAAGAATTCTTTTTTGAGTTAATAAGGGTAAATATTCTTCAACCTCCTTAAAATCTACTAAACCTATTAGAATTGGTTGCCCCTCTTTTGACCAATAAACAATTTGATCTTTTTTATTGAAAAAAGGATATTTTGGCATTATCTCATTAAAATTTTCTTTAAGAATCTTTTTATTTACGGAAATGAGCCAATATAATAAGTTAATATTCTCTGTAACAAAAGTTTCATCAATATCTTCTAAGTTTGTGTTTGCTTCAAATCCTAAGTATTCATCTATTAATTCATCAACGATATTCAAATCAGTTAAATCTCTGGATATTAGATTATCAAAATAATCATTATGAAGAGTATAGATAATATTATTGAGTAATGAATCTCTAACATCATATCCTATAGATTTAGAAATGTCTTTCAATGTATCTGGTATATCTCTGTCTAGATATAATTGGTTTGATTTTCTAAAACAACCATTTTGGTCGATAATAATCCTCCGGGGATTAAGAATTCCTATACTCCCATTTCTAGTATCATAATTAATTAATAACGGATAAAAATTAGCTAACCAATTACTTATAAATTCTTCTTCAGATTGATAATCCTTAGCTAACTCTAATAATAATTCTTCAATATCGCTATAAACCTCTAAAGTAGAAGCAAGATTCTCTATAGATAAAAGCATTTCATGTAAACTATCTTTATTATCTTCATAATCAGAGTTCTCAAGTAAATTGATCCAGTTTCTAAGTATTTTGAACCATGACTCGACTACATCCTCAGAGGGAATAGAATAGAAAGATTTGACTAGATTCGTGAATGTATGATATTCTTGATTAGTAAAATCATATTGAGTGTTATTGAGATCTTCGACCTTAATATATGGGATAGGTATTTTAAATTCAATTTTAGACAAATTAGTATATTCATCATTATTTATCTTGATTATATTAAAATCAGTTAAAGATATAATTAAATTACATAATTGGTTATTCCAGTAATTAACAACATCATTATCATAATAATCATATGGGACTTGTTTAAAATTACATAAATAATGAACGTTCTCAATTCCTTTATCTCTTAAACATTCTATTAAATCAGGTATTATTTCAAATGTTTCACTTAAGATTGTCTTATTAGATTCTACCTTTTTTGATTCACCTTGGAGAAAAATAGTGTCTCGATCTGGTGTTGGTTCGAAAGAGCTATTTATAATAAAAGGAAGGGGGATCTTTTCGGTTCTTCCGATTAATGGAAAATTTCTGAATATTTTAGAAACGCTATTGTTTAATTTTTCAATTTTGATATTATTTCTATTGACATTAACTGGGATAGCTAATTCTATATTATTCTGATTCTCAGTATTAATTGTTATTAAAATTATATGTGAAGATATAGGGTTCTTTCTTTTTTTAATTCTTGATTCGATTTTTATAAGATCTATTTTATAATTAGTTTCTTCTGACAACTCTGCGTTTAAACCAATAATCTCTCTGCTAATCTTTAATTTCCAAATTATCTCTTTGCTGTTTTGCTTTATTGTGATGCTATTTATTTGTGGTGTGAAACTCAATACATAAGGAATATAAGCTTTAAAAGACTCTAGACTCTTGTTGATTATTTCTTCCAAATCTGACTCACTTTTAAGTGAATATATATATTTTGCACATGAAATCGAAGGGTCATTATTATATACTTGCGATTGTGAGTTTAATTGCTCATAGCATTTGTTGATATTATTATATATCTCCTTTTCATCACCCTCCCTTTCTAATAAAAATTTAAATTCACAATTTTTTTTTAATCTTTCACTAAAAACTATTCCATTTACTTCAACATTCTTCGATATGATATGACTTACTAAAAAACCTGAACCAAATCTCCCAATATAATCTTTTTCTTTCAAAAAGATTTTCGTTGTTCCTCCCATAATGATTGCTGATAACTCTTGCGTATCAAAAAGACCTCCGTTATGCTCAAATATTATCTTATCTTTTTGAAAAGTAATTTTTATATCTACCTTTTCTATATCTTCCTTTTGAATTGTGTCTACAGCATTTTGAGTAAGCTCCCAAATCCATCGTCGCAATGCTTTTTCCCTTTCATCTTCAACCCAAGTAGAAATCTTTTGATGTATGCTAGTCGCAGCATTTCTTCTTCCCTGCTCCCTTTCTTTTTCACTTACTTCATCCCCAACTTTAGGACTGCTATTATTTTTCTTAGCCATTATGCAACTCCTTTCAATTAAAATCAAATATTATTTTAAACTATTTTTTCTCTATATAATTGAATATTTTATTTTCAAAAGTGTACAAATTTTTTATCGATCAATTTTTCTCTCTTATCTCTCATTTACAGATTTCTGATACAATTATTTTTATTTAAATTTTAATTCACAAAGAGATTTTGAATTTCATCTGTATTCCATTTATATAATTTAAATAATATATTTCCACATCCTTTTCTTCTTGAAATATCTAAATATTTTTCATTTTTTAAAAGATTGATAATTTCCTTGAAAAAAAAGTTAAAATCTTGTTCTTTAATTGATGTTTCAATCTGCTTTTTATTAAATATGTATTTTTGCAAGGTTGATACTTTTTTCCAATATCCTACGTTTGTATCAATTTCATTTATAATTGAAGAAATGATTTGTTTTTTTAAAGAAAGATCTATCTCATTTTGATTATGTATCATTCTATGATTTAAATTTTCTTTAGTTTTGTAATTAGTTATTATAAGCTCACTTTTCTTAGGAATTCTACTTTTTGCTACATTATTCATACCATATTGCATATTTATAAAGAAAAAAAAGAAATTATCAGAAGTATCAAATTTTTTTAAATTTTTCCCAGAATTGTCATAACTGATGAGGAGATTATGTTTGCATAAGATAATTTCTTTAAAAAATTGAATATGATCAAAATTTAGATGAAGTTGTCCATTTTTTCCATATAATCGAGAAGTCTTATTATTAAAATAAGGGGGATCTAGATATATTAGAACTTGTCTTTTCCTTCCATTTAACAAGTTTGAATAATCACCATGACTAATATCTACATTTTGTAATATATCTTCCAAGGGTATTATTCTTTCTATTGATGAAGTGGTAAATCTTCTTTTAAAAGAGTCTCTTGAATATCCTCCAGAAGTAGTTAATCCAGAAAAACTAATTCTATTTAGAACAAAAAAATTAACTGCTCTCTCAAAATCAGATATTTTATCACTTTCTATATCTAATTTTAATTTATTAAAAAGATTTTTACCATTTCGACAATTTTTTTTAATTCTCTTTATTTCTTCGACTAACTCATGGTTATTTTCTTTAACAATTTTCCAAAAACAATAAACATCTCTGTTTAAATCATTAATTCTTACTTTAATTTCAGGAAATTTCTGCCTAATATATATAAATACAGATCCTCCTCCTACCATTGGCTCACGATATTCAAAAATGTTTTGAGGTAAAAACTCTCCTAATTGTGTTACTATTTTTGATTTTCCTCCCGGATATCTCAATGGACTTCTTATCATCTTTTTGTCACTTAATTCACTGAAGAGGAATTTTCATCATTAAT
Source organism: Promethearchaeota archaeon (assembly GCA_019057975.1). The sequence goes on from JAHLWJ010000121.1 coordinate 6,904, forward strand.
TATAGGTTTTTAGGCTATTTAAGATTTAGATATTTTTCAGATAATATTTTTAAAACTTTTGTTCCTGTCTTTAATGGAATGGAAGCAAAAGAATGGGCCAGCGCTACAGGTATTAAAGCATCCTTATAAATGATAGTTCCAATGTTATCTAAAAGATTCAGAGTTCTTATTAAAGTTGGATGATTAATTAGGTCTTTTGTAAAAGGACCTTTCTTTTCTCTTGGTATTGTCACAGTTAACATCTGATTTTTTTTGTTTTTGTAATAAAATTTCTGCCCATAATATGTTTCAGATCCATACTCTCCACTATCAGGTTTTTGGCTAGATAAAATATACTTATAAATATAATCTTCCGTTAAAAGCATTAGAGTTTGAGGTCTTAAGAATTTTGAAATTATTTCTGCATGTTCTGCGAAAGTACCTGATTTTTCAACTCCTAAAATTAAGGGAAAATCAAAGTTTTTTTCTTTAAGAGATTTGAATACGTATTTATTAAGAAAATTAAGTATTGCTCTATGAATCCAAGCTTGTGGTCCAAAGATTGCTAGTGGTCCATCAATAATGAATGCTGTTGATTTCAAAATATCTGGACGCCTATTCAATAAAAATTCAAGATAACCAATCATATAAAGGTGTTCTAAACAGCTCATTATTCTGTTTAAAGGTGCCAAGTTTGGCTGTAAATCCTGCACCTCTTCATGGACTCTTAAGGCATCTGTAGGATACAAATTTTCATTACAACCTGGGCATTTACAACCTTCTTTTGGAACTAATATGCCTTTATTACATTTATTTGTAGCTGAACATTTTTTTAGGAATATTTTATCTCCTGAACTTCTATCAGCACTATACTTTAATAGTTTCATATAAATATCTAAAACTTGAATATCTTCGGTTATATAATTCTTAAATACCTCATAAATTCCATAACGCCAGGAATCAAATATATCTTTACAATTTTTTTTTCTTATATTTGATCCAGGAAAAACCATAGGTTGTATAAAATTTTTAATAATATCCTTTAATTTTGAAGGATCAATGAATTGTTGTTTTTCTTGTTCTAACATTTCATCCATTAAAACTAAAACCGCAGCGATTTGAAGATATCCTAGGCGTGTGCTAGGAAAATTTTCATCCAATTTCACTTCTTGAGTAGAACCATCAAAAGAAAAGATATATTTCGGTAAACTTGATTCATTTATTTCGTCTTTCAAATCAAACATTAGTTCTTCTGGAATTTCATTAATCTTCTCTTGGTGTGATATATGAAAAGAATTTAATTCTGTTTTCACAAATTCACTTTCCACAATTGGTACATGCCCAATGCCCTTTGCTTTTTCAAAAGATCCCGTTTTACGTTTGTATGGAATTTTAATCACTAGTATTGTTTTTTACTTTTTCAATTGACTTTCTCGCGTCATCTATTCTTTCTGGACTGAAAAGATCGATTTGAGTGGGGATTATATATCTTCCACTTCTAGTTTTTATTCTTGCAAAACCAACATCTTCGGAGCTTATAATTTGGTTATAATAATCTTCAAAATCATAGTATTTTGAAAGTTCACGGACTTCTTTGTGATTATTAAGATGCGTAACTATCCAATTGGATGTATTTGCTAAAACTTGTGAATCTACTGATGTTACCTCTTGGGTTGCATATATTAAACCAATTTTATATTTAGCAGCTTCTTTAGCCAATCTAACATAAGGATCTGCTTCTGAAGGTTTTTCGAATTTAGTTCGATTAAATAAACGGTGTGCTTCTTCAATAAAGATTTGTATATTATTAAGAGGTTCATTATTCCTGAATAATTTCGAGGCATCACTTAAAATTCCATGAATTATTCTTTCGGAACAATATTGTAAAACAATTTCATTTCCTAACGACAAATCAATTATAACTATCTTTCCCTTTTTTAATTCATCAATAACTTCTTCAACATAATCTCTTGTTGTATCCGGTGAGTGATATTTTCTTAAAGGATTAAGTATTGTAAACCCAATACGACCTTTTGGTTTTTTATAGAGTTCTAATATTGTTTTAAGTTGTTGATCAACCCATGGTTTATTTTTAAATTCTAAAGAGTGCTCCTTATTGTCAATAATCTTAATTACACGATCCCACCATTTTGTTATATTTCCTGGTGTTAATGTTAGGTTACCTCTATCAGTTGTAAATTGATCGATTTCTTCTAAACCGTTGTTGATAATGTCAACGAGATCTTTATTTGCTTTTATTTTAATACTGAAATTTTTTGGCATATTAAATCCTCCTTTTTTTAAAGTAGCATATAACGCGGCTCTTCTACGTATAGCACGATAAAATCCAGAACGATCCTCCATTTCGGTCATTGGCCCTATTATATCTACCTCTCCAAAATTTTTTAAATATGCAGATTGAGCCTCAGAAAAAACATGACTTTGAATCATACCCCATACTTCTTCAATAAGTTCTTTTTGAAAGAAATTTATACTCAGCGATTTTTCATTTTCTTCTAATTTTTTTTTACCATATCTAAATATTGTTACATAATTTGCTCCTAATTGTGATAATGCGGTTTTATCTTGAGGATTTACATTAGCATATTCTCCTGTCGGATCAAATAATAATTGTCCTATTTTTTCTTTATTTTCAATAGCATATTGGAACACCGATGTTGCAATTATTTTCATAGTATTCGATTTACCTAAACGTGTCATACCAAAAATAGCTGTTTTCATAGATATAAAATCTTCAATGTTAATCTTAACTGGAACTGATATTGGTTTTTTTTCCTCAATTTTTCTTGTTCTCCTAATTGTTGAACTATATCTAACCGTACCAATTCTAATACGCTTTGGAAAGGGAATATTATTTTCTTGTCTTTCAATTTCTTCTTGTTTAGTTATTTCTGGGTAACTTGTAATAATCTCCAGGCTTTTGCTGTATAGTTTATAGACTTTATATCTACTTGCAGAATAAAAATTATCAATGTCACTCCCAAATGTTAAAATTCTATTATCATTAACGACTTCTTCATAAAAAGTCCCAAGGACTTTAGCTTTTATTCCTGAAAATTGAATTTCATTACGCGTTAATATATCAATAATTTCTGATGGTTCTTTTGTTGATTCTCTACCTTTTTCAATAATAATTTCACGCATTGCATCACTACGTACATTTATTAATTCTCTTTCCGTTGGCAATTGAGCAGGACCAATAACGCGTAAAAGGATTATTTCTTCGTCATCTTCACTAATAGGGGCTTTCCCAGATTCCATTACGGATGCTAAAAGAAAACAATACTTAGGTATACCTCCTGCATTACTTTTCCAGATATCATTTGTTAAAATCAAACATTCCTCGAAACCCATGTTATATATACCTCCTACCAATTCAGCATTAGCAAGTAAATCCATGAGTTTAAGCTCTTTAGTGATTATTTCATCTCTCAATATACTATTCTTCATTTATTCCTCATCTAATAATTAGCTAATCAATAAATAATGTCTTTTGATCTAATTTTTAAATTAGTATGATATAGGTGTATTGACAATTAAGTAACCCTAATTCTTTTATAAAAATATATGTTAAAAAGAAGTCTAAGAAATTCGTGAAATAACCGATTTCAATTCATTTGCCTTTTTCTATTTTTCTCTATTTTATGTAATTTGGAATATAAGGTAATGTAGGCCCTCAATTTCATCAACAAATGGACTTACCATCAATAAGTACATAAAAGTCTTAAAATCTCTAATAACAGATCCTATTATAAGTTCGTTTATATATCAATAATTATATTGAAATCTATTCTCTATAGAACTATTAGCTTAAATATATCTCAAATTCCTGAATCCTCCGAATCCTTATTTCGAATCATTTAGTAGATATATATTAACTTCTTTTCCAACCGGGTCATTGATTAAAAATGCAAAAATTCTTAGATATCTCCTAATATAAATTTGTAAAACTCTCTTATGAATGGTTGAAAAATTATAGCTACAATTAAAATAGTTAATGAAACTAATATATATGTGAGATATTTTGAATAAATTCCAGGTTTAAACAGTCTTAAATGCTGAATCGTACCCCAATTTAAAGAGATAAGCAAAAGAGTAAGAATATTTATTGAAAATGTAAGAAAAACCCACGAATTAAATTCTGGGAGAAAGTACATAATAAAATCATAACAGAACAAATATCCTAAAGCAAGAATAATCTGTAAAACAGATAAGAATAAAGGTAATCTATACCACCTTAAAATTTCTTTTTTGAATTTCAATACATTTCTGATTAAAATACTTGTTGTTAAGTTTTCAACTCGTTGATGATATAATTGGTGATCTACTTCAGAAGATTGGTATCTCAAGCGTCCAATTTCTTTAAAACCATCTTCCTTTAATTCTTCTGATAAGTTTTCTTCAGAACTATTTATTTTTAAACTATCGATTTTTTCTTGATAAAGCTTCTTAACTTTCTTCAACTCTGAATTTTGTATTTCTTCTATTTCTGGTACATCTTGCAGTATCTTTTTTAATTTCTTCCTATTAAGAATAGATAAATATTTTTCATCTACTATCATTTCACATGTCTTTTCTGAATTAGAATCCCATACACATGATTCTTCAATTTCACATATATTTGGTATCTTTATCCAATAATCTACCAAATCTATTTTTTTCATAGGTGTGCAATATATGAGATAATGAAAAATATACTTTTTACTTTTAAATAATGGTTTCTTAGTATATGCCTCTTCTAAATAATCTGTATTAATTTTTTTTTGTAAAAGCTCTAATGTCTTCTTTTTTCTTCTTTTTTCTTCATCATTATTTGAACCATTTTCGGAGTTTTTTTGTTTATCAGAATTCTTTAGTTCATTATTAAAGATAATAAATCTATCTAGAAAGCTAGAAAAAGCTTCAACTTTTGTGCTCCAAATATCTTGAATATTTGCAATAAAATAAAATGAATCACCAGTACTTAAAGGAGCATTTTGTAAATCTACAACTAGATGTTTTTCCTCATCCTGAAAAGCACAATTGAAAAACGAGCAATAACTATTGTTAATTCTAATATCAATAATATCCTCACCTTTAAGCATCCAACCTTCAGGAAAACAAATCCTTTTAATATTCGTAATGGGTTTATCAGTAGAATCTTTCTCATTAATTAGAAATAGGGCTTGATATTGCAATAAAGGATTTAAAATAGATTTTGAATAATCATGGTGATGTTCTTCCCATACTAAGCGGGTTATGACTTCTATTCTATAGGTTTCCTCACGTGGGCATGTTTTACACCTAAAATCTTTTTTTTCCTTATTTAAATTTGAATTATTACTCATTTCTCGTATTTTTCCTTATTTTAGTTTTTTAAAACATGTTTAAATTTATAGTTTTTATTCCTCAATAGTTCAATACTTCATAGAAGTCTCACAGGGCGCCCTTTTAAATCAATTCACCAACCATAAATAAAACTTTTATAATTTAAAATCTATCGTTTCATATTTAAATTTTTCTCAGTAGTGCCATATGAAGCAACCTTTTTATTTCTATATTTATTTTTCAGTGATTCAGCTATCCAATTCTTTATTCCAAGATAAAAATCTTTCTCTTTTATAAAATCTTTAGATATTCTAAATTCTAATTAAAAGCAAGAGTAGATGATTAAAAATTGTTTTACATCCATATTGGTGTAAATAATACTTGAGTAATGCAAAAATCGTGAAACGGTTATTGTTCATAAATACTAAAAAGCAATAGAACCTTTTGATAT